>NZ_JBQOUX010000135.1:0-19950 GCF_052216785.1 Streptomyces sp. JW3
TCCGCCCGATGCCGGGACACCCGCCTTAGTCCCACGATGACCAGGCATGACTTCGATATCGACGGCGGCCGTACTGCGGAACCGGAACGCGGCCTGCTGTCTGGCCGCGGCGGTGGTGTCCGGGTTCGGCAGCTCGGCGCTGTGGCTGGCGGCCGGGGTGTGGGTGAAGGATCTGACCGGTTCGGACGGACTGGCCGCGCTGTGCCTGCTCGCCCTGTGAACGCCCACCCTGGCCGGTCCGGCACTGGGCGCGCTCGCCGACCGGGTGCGCCGGGGGCCGCTGCTGATCGCCGCCAACCTGCTGCCGGCCGCCGCGCTGCCCGCCCTGTTCGCGGTGGACTCGCCGGGGCGGCTCTGGCTGCTGTTCGCGGTGCTGTTCCTGTACGGCGCGGCGGGCGTGGTGCAGGACGCGGCCGAGTCGGCACTGTTCGCCACCGCCGTGGACGAGCGGCTGCTCGGCCACCTGGGCGGGCTGCGGACCACCGTCAACGAGGGCATGAAGCTGGTCGCCCCACTGGCGGGCGCGGGCCTGTACGCGGCGTACGGCGGCCCGGCCGTGGCGGCGCTGGACGCGGTGACGTTCGTGCTGGCCGCAGGGCTGTACGCGGCGCTGCGGGTGCGTGAGCCGGCGCCGCGGCGGCCCGCGGAGAGCTGGCGGCACCGGACCGCCGAGGGCGCCCGCTACCTGTGGGCGCACCCCCGGTTGCGCCCCCTCGTCCTCGCGGGCGGTCTGACGATGCTGTGCGCGGGCGTCGGCGGCCCCACCGTCTACGCCGTCGCGGACGCCGTCGGCCGCGCCCCCGCGTACGCCGGGGTGCTGTACGCGGTGCAGGGCGCCGGGTCGGTGGCGGTGGGGCTGCTGGCCGGTCCGGCGCTGCGCCGGCTGGGCGGGCCGCGCTTCGCGGCGTACGGGATCGCCCTGTTCGCGGTGGCGGTGGCGGCACGGGCGGTGCCCTCGGAGCCGGTCGCGCTGCTGACCAGTGCGGCGATCGGGGCGGGGCTGCCGGCGGTGCTGATCGCCGCGCTGACCGCCGTGCAGCGGGAGACGCCGGGGCCCCTGCTGGGCCGGGTCACGGCGACGGCGGGTTCGCTGGTCTTCGCGCCGAACGTGCTCGGCCTGGCGGCGGGCGCGGCGCTGGTCGAGCCGGCCGGCGTACGGGTGCTGTTGCCGGGGCTGGGGGTGCTGCTGCTGGTGACGGCGGGGGTCGCCCGGCGGGCGGGCGCCCCCGCGTGAAAGCCCCGGTGCCGCCCGCCCGGCACCCGCACCCGCACCCGCACCCGCACCGCATGAAACCCCCAGGCGTCGCCCGCCCGAAACCCCCTTACCGCGCGGCCAGCGCCTCCCGTACCGCCGCCAGGTCCGCGTCCGACGCCAGCCCCGCGTGATACAGCCGCAGTTCCGTCGCCCCCAGCTCGCGCGCCCGCGCCGCGTCCGCCGCGAGCGTGGCGGGGCTGCCACCCATGCCGCTGACGACGGTGAGGTTGGCGGCCAGGACCGTGCCGTCGTGGGCCTGCTCGGCGAAGGGGGTGAGCAGGCCCGCGCCGCCCGTGCAGGGCACCACCACGCCGTCCGCGACGGACAGGATGTGCGCGGGGTCGACGCCCACGTTGGCGCCGCAGTGGTAGGAGACCGGGTCGGCGTGCAGCAGCACCTGGAAGCCGGCCGGGGCGGCGGCCCGGACCGCCGCGACGGCCGCCTCCTGGAGCGAACGGGCGGTGGCGTCCCGCCACGCGCGCGTGCCGTGCGCCCGGGTCTCGCCGAGCAGTTTCGTCACCCCCGCCCAGCCGCCGTCACAGGGCGCCGTTCCCCGCCACACCGGTTCCAGCGCCGCGCGTACGGCGGCGGCCAGTTCGTCGGGGTCCAGGCCCTGTCCGCCGTACCCGGCCCGGCAGTCCGGGCAGAAGCACAGCGACATCAGGTACTGCCCGGCGTCGCCGAGGCCGACGCCGCCGGTCTTGTCGTGGGCGTGCAGATGGGCCAGCCCGTACCAGCCGAGGGACTCCAGTTCGGTGCCGCGCGCCCCCGGCCGGACCGCCGCCTCGGCGGCCAGGTCGACGAGGTACGCGCGCGTGCCGGGCCGCGCGACGCACGGCGCCCAGGGGTAGCGGTCGCCGTAGGCGTTGACGACGGAGGTGTCCGGGTGCTCGGCGCCGAGCCGGGAGTTGTGGGCGAGGACCACCCAGGTGTGCACCTGGAGGCCGGCGGCCGCGAGCGCGGCGGCGGCCTCGCCGTAGGCGTCCCCGGGCGCCCAGTCGCCCGCCGGGTACGGGTGCGGGGCGCGTCCCGCCCAGCGGTCGTCCGGCGGGTAGAGGACGGCGGCGTGCTCGGCGGTGACGACGCGGTGGCGGGGGTGCCGGGGGGTCAGGGCCCGGGTGGAGTGGTAGGCGGCGGCCAGCGTCACCTGTTCCACGCCGAGTTCCGCGACCGTCCGCGCCGCGTCCGGGTCGCCGTTGACGTCCCAGGGGTAGACGAATGCCGACGCCTTCACCGTGCCTCCTCCAGCAGCGCGTACCCGCGCTCGATCACCTCGGCCAGCCGCTTGACGTGGTCGCCGGCCGGCTCGTGCAGCGGCGGCCGGACCTCGCCCACGTCGAGGCCGCCGAGCCGTACCCCGGCCTTCACCAGGGCGACGGCGTAACCGCGGCCCTGGGCGCGCAGTTCGGTGAAGGGCCGGTAGAAGCCGTCGAGCAGCCGGTGCGCGGTGGCGTCGTCGCCGGTGCGCAGCGCCTGGTGGAAGGCGAGGGCGATCTCGGGGACGAAGCAGAAGACGGCGGAGGAGTAGAGCGTGACGCCGAGGCCGCGGTAGGCGAGCTGGGTCTGCTCGGCGGTCGGCAGCCCGTTGAAGTAGAGGAAGTCGCCGGGCACCTCGGTGCGCACGGCGCTGACGATCCGCTGCATCAGGTCCAGGTCGCCGAGGCCGTCCTTGAGGCCGACGATCCCCTCGGTGCGGGCGAGTTCGACCACCGCGCGGGGGCTGAAGACGGCGTTGTCGCGCTGGTAGACGATGACCGGCAGGGAGGCCGCGGCGGCCACCTCCCGGTAGTGCCGCAGCAGCCCCTCCTGGCCGGCCAGCACCAGGTACGGCGGCATGGCGAGCAGCCCGTCGGCGCCGGCCTCCTCGGCCAGCCGGGCGTACCGGACGGCGAGCGCGGTGCCGTACCCGGCGCCCGCCACCACCGGCACCCGGCCCGCCGTCGCCTCCACGGCCGCCCGGACGCAGTCCTGGAACTCCTCGGGGGTGAGCGCGTGGAACTCCCCGGTGCCGCAGCACGCGAACACGGCGGCGGCGCCCGCCTGAACCCCTTGGCGCACATGGGCGCGGTAGACGTCGAGGTCGACCTCGCCGCCGGGGCCGTACGCCGTGACCGGGAAGAACAGCGGACCGCGCGGGGCGGTGAGGCGTGCGGCGAGCGGTGATGGCGTCACGGGCTCTCCCGTTTCCATAGGTGACCGTTTCCATATGTGTGATCTGCGTTTATATTTCTGAACAGAGTCACGCTAAGACGGCGCCGCAGACCGGTCAAGAACACGACACCTTGACGTGTGACGACGCCCGTCCCTAGCGTGTCCACGTTTGTGAATCCCGTACTCACCTATGTACCTGCATGTGTACTCAAGGAGACCCGAGGATGCCCGCTCCCCGCACCGTTCTGCTCACCGGCGCCGCCGGCGGCCTCGGCACCCTGATGCGGGACCTGCTCCCCGCCCACGGCTACGACCTGCGCCTGTTCGACCTGAACCCCATCGAGGGCGCCGCCGACGCCCTCGTCGCCGACCTCGCCGACAAGGCCGCCGTGCGCGAGGCGGTGCGCGGCGTCGACGCGATCATCCACCTGGCGGGCATCTCCCTGGAAGCCCCCTTCGAGAAGATCCTCAAGGCGAACATCGAGGGCACCTACCACGTCTACGAGGCTGCCCGCGAGGAGGGCATCGGCCGGATCGTCTTCGCCTCCTCCAACCACGCGGTCGGCTGGACCCCCCGCCCCCAGGGCGACGACCCGCTGATCCCGATCGACACCCCGCGCCGCCCCGACACCTTCTACGGCCTGTCCAAGTCGTTCGGCGAGGACCTCGCCCAGTTCTACTGGGACAAGCACGGCATCGAGACCGTCTCGGTCCGCATCGGCTCCTGCTTCCCCGAGCCGACCAGCGTGCGGATGCTGTCGGTGTGGATGAGCCCGGCCGACGGCGCCCGGCTCTTCCACGCCGCCCTCACCGCCGAGCGGGTCGGCCACACCGTCGTCTACGGCTCCTCCGCCAACACCCGGCTGTGGTGGGACCTGACCACCGCGCGGGCGCTCGGCTACGAGCCGCAGGACGACTCGGAGCCGTACGCGGCGAAACTCGTCGCCGAGCAGGGCGAACTGGACCCGGCCGACCCCGCGCACGCCCGCCTCGGCGGCCACTTCGTCACCGACCCGCCGATCTGGCCGTACTGACCGCCGGTTCACGGCCCGGCTGACCGAAACGGACCGCCGCGCGGGAGGGGACGGGCACCGAACGGGCCCGTCCCCTCCCGCATTCGGGCATCCGCGCTGCCCGACCAGACCCGCCGCCGCGCCCCAGCCCAGGTCCACGACGGTCGCCCGCGCGCCGGAACGGGCCCAAACGGGCCGTATCGGCTCCGCAACAGACCTGGTCAGCGCCGCGCACCGGCGGTAGAACTCTCCCCAAGGGCCCCACCGGGCCCGAACGGGCAACGGCGCGCGTGAGGCAGGTGTGGCATGGGCACGAGATCGGCGGAAGAGCGCCAGCGGGAGATCGTGCTGGCCGCCCGGAGTGCCGGCTCGGTCGACGTCACCGCGCTGGCCGCCGAACTCGGCGTGGCCAAGGAGACCGTACGCCGGGATCTGCGCGCCCTGGAGGACCACGGTCTGGTCCGCCGCACCCACGGCGGCGCCTACCCGGTGGAGAGCGCCGGGTTCGAGACCACCCTCGCGGTCCGCGCCACCAGCCACGTCCCCGAGAAGCGCCGGGTCGCCGCCGCGGCGGCCGAACTGCTCGGGGACGCCGAGACGGTCTTCGTCGACGAGGGCTTCACCCCCCAGCTCATCGCCGAGGCGCTGCCCACCGATCGCCCGCTGACCGTGGTCACCGCCTCCCTGCCGGTGGCCGGCGCGCTCGCCGGGCGCGGCGACACCTCCGTGCTGCTGCTCGGCGGCCGGGTCCGCTCGGGCACGCTGGCCACCGTCGACCACTGGACCACCAGGATGCTGGCCGGTTTCGTCCTCGACCTGGCGTTCATCGGCGCCAACGGCATCTCCCGCGAACACGGCCTGACCACGCCCGACCCGGCGGTCAGCGAGGTCAAGGCGCAGGCCGTGCGGGCCGCCCGGCGCACGGTGTTCGCCGGGGTGCACACCAAGTTCGGAGCGGTCAGCTTCTGCCGGTTCGCCGAGATCGGCGCGCTGGAGGCGATCGTCACCAGCACCCAGTTGCCCGCCTCAGAGGCCCACCGCTACTCACTGCTCGGTCCCCAGGTCATCCGCGTCTGATCCCGCCCCCTTCCTCCCCCTCGCGGGGGCGGGATCACCCCTTCGTCGCCCATTACCTCCCCATATGTTCAGGAGCGATCCATGCGAACCCAGAGCCGACACAGGCCGCGAGCGACGCTCGCCCTGGCCGCCGCAGGGACGCTGCTCGCCCCGCTGCTCTCCGGCTGCTGGGTCGGGGCGGGCGGGGCGGGCTCCGGCGGCAACGCCATCAACGTCCTGATGGTGAACAACCCGCAGATGGTCGAGCTCCAGAAGCTCACCGCCGACCACTTCACCAAGGAGACCGGCATCAAGGTGAACTTCACCGTGCTGCCGGAGAACGACGTCCGCGACAAGATCAGCCAGGACTTCGCCAACCAGGCGGGCCAGTACGACGTCGCCACCCTCTCCAACTACGAGATACCGATCTACGCCCAGAACGAGTGGCTGCACGAGATGGACTCGTACGCCGCCAAGGACACCGCCTACGACGAGCAGGACGTCCTCAAGCCAATGCGCGAGTCGCTGACCGGCGCGGACGGCAAGCTCTACGGCCAGCCCTTCTACGGCGAGTCCTCCTTCCTGATGTACCGCAAGGACATCTTCGCGAAGAAGGGCCTGACGATGCCCGCGCACCCCACCTGGCAGCAGGTGGCCGACCTCGCCGCCGAGGTCGACGGCGCGGAACCCGGCATGAAGGGCATCTGCCTGCGCGGCCTGCCCGGCTGGGGCGAGGTGATGGCCCCGCTCACCACGGTCGTCAACACCTTCGGCGGCACCTGGTTCGACCAGGACTGGACGGCCCGCCTGGACTCCCCCGAGTTCGAGAAGGCGGTGAAGTTCTACGTCGACCTGGTGCGCGAGCACGGCGAGTCCGGCGCCCCGCAGGCCGGCTTCGCCGAGTGCCTGAACAACCTGACCCAGGGCAAGGTCGCCATGTGGTACGACGCCACCTCCGCGGCCGGTTCGCTGGAGGCCGACAACTCCCCGGTCAAGGGCAAGCTGGGCTACGCGCCCGCCCCGGTGGAGAAGACGGAGTCGGCCGGCTGGCTCTACACCTGGGCCTGGGGCATCCAGCAGGCGTCCCGCAACCCCGACAAGGCGTGGAAGTTCGTCTCCTGGGCCTCCAGCAAGGAGTACGAGCAGCTGGTCGGCGACGAGATCGGCTGGTCCAACGTCCCGGCCGGCAAGCGCGCCTCCACCTACGAGAACCCGGCCTACCGCGCGGAGGCCGCCGCCTTCCAGGAGATGACCAAGGAGGCGATCGAGGGGGCCAAACCGACGGACCCGGGGGTGCAGCCGCGCCCGGCGCCCGGCATCCAGTTCGTCGGCATCCCGGAGTTCACCGACCTCGGCACCAAGGTCTCCCAGGAGATCAGCGCGGCCATCGCCGGACGCCAGTCCGTCGAAGCGGCCCTGAAGAAGTCACAGGACCTCGCCGAAGAGATCTCCGAGGAGTACGAAGGACGATGACCGCCACGACAACGGCCCCCGTGGCCGCACCCGACGTCAGTACCCCACCGAACCAGCCCTCCGCGCGGCTGCGCGCCTGGGCCACCCGGGCGCCGCTGCTGCCGGCCCTGATCTTCATGATCGCGGTCACCCAGCTGCCCTTCGTGGCGACGCTGGTGATCTCCTTCTTCGACTGGAACGCCCTCTACCCGGACGCCCGGCACTTCACCTGGTTCGCCAACTACGGCGACGTCCTCACCGACCCCGACCTGCGCAAGTCGGTGTGGACGACGGTCCTGCTCACCGTCGCGGTGGTGCTGGCCAGCCTGGTCCTGGGCCTGGCGCTGGCGCTGCTGCTGGACCGGAAGTTCAAGGGCCGGGGCGTGGTCCGCACCCTGCTGATCGCCCCGTTCCTGGTGGTCCCGGTCGCGGCTGCACTGCTCTGGAAGCACGTCCTGTACAACCCGGAGTACGGCCTGCTCAACGGCCTACTGCACTACGTCGGCGGCCCCCAGCCGGACTGGATCTCCAACACCCCGCTGCTCGCGGTGGAACTCTCCCTGGTCTGGCAGTGGACGCCGTTCATGATGCTGATCCTGCTGGCCGGGCTGCAGAGCCGGGACCAGCAGCAGATCGAGGCGGCCCGGGTGGACGGGGCCAGCGACTGGCAGATCTTCGTCCACCTCACCCTGCCGCACCTGCGCCGCTACCTCGAACTCGGCGCCCTGCTCGGCTCGATCTACATCGTGCAGAACTTCGACGCCGTCTTCACGATCACCTCCGGCGGCCTGGGCACCGCCAACCTGCCGTACACCGTCTACCAGAGCTTCTACCAGGCGCACGAGAACGGCCTCGCCTCGGCGGCCGGCGTCCTGGTCGTCATCGGCTCGATCATCATCGCGACCTTCGCCCTGCGCGTGGTGTCGTCCCTGTTCCGCGAGGAGGTGGGCCGCGCATGAGCAGCACCGTGGCCGCTGTACGAGTCAGCCGTCGCAAGAGCGGCGCCGGCCTGGGCCTGGTGGCCTGGCTGCTCGGCATCGTCTTCTTCCTGCCCATCGCGTGGATGGCGCTGACCTCCTTCCACTCCGAGGAGGACGCCGCCACCAACCCGCCGTCCTTCGCGGCGTCGCTGACGCTGGACGGCTACCGCGAGTTCTTCGGCGCGGGCGGCGGCGCGAGCCCCTGGCCGGCGCTGGCCAACTCGGTGGTGGCGTCGGTGGCGTCGACCCTGTTCGTCCTGGTGCTCGCCCTGCCCGCCGCCTACGCGCTGTCCATCCGCCCGGTGAAGAAGTGGACCGACGTCCTGTTCTTCTTCCTGTCCACGAAGATGCTCCCGGTGGTGGCGGGCCTGTTGCCCATCTACCTGTTCGCCAAGAACACCGACATGCTGGACAACATCTGGCTGCTGGTCATCCTCTACACCTCGATGAACCTGCCGATCGCGGTGTGGATGATGCAGTCCTTCCTCGCCGAGGTGCCGGTCGCGATCATCGAGGCGGCCCGGGTGGACGGCGCCCGGCTGCCGACCATCCTGGCCCGGGTGGTCGCCCCGATCGCCCTCCCCGGCATCGCGGCGACCTCGCTGATCTGCTTCATCTTCAGCTGGAACGAACTGCTCTTCGCCCGGGTGCTGACGGGTGTGGTCGCCGAGACCGCCCCCGTCTTCCTGACCGGCTTCATCACCAGCCAGGGCCTGTTCCTGGCCAAGGTGTGCGCCGCGTCGCTCGTCGTCTCCCTGCCGGTGCTCGCCGCGGGGTTCGCCGCCCAGGACAAACTGGTCCAGGGCCTGTCGTTGGGAGCCGTGAAATGAAGGCCGCCGTCATCGAGTCCGTGGGCCGGGCCGTCGTCGCCGAGATCCCGGACCCGACGCCAGGGCCGCGCGAGGTCGTCGTCCAGGTCGCCGCGTGCGGGCTGTGCGGCACCGACCTGCACATCCTCCAGGGCGAGTTCGCGCCCAAGCTGCCGATCACGCCGGGGCACGAGTTCGCCGGCGCGGTGGTCGGGGTCGGCACCCAGGTCAGCGAGGTGTCGGTCGGCGACCAGGTAGCGGTGGACCCGTCCCTCTACTGCTACGAGTGCCGCTACTGCCGTACCGGCCACAACAACCTCTGCGAACGCTGGGCGGCCATCGGCGTGACGACGGCGGGCGGCGCGGCCCAGTACGCGGTGGCCCCCGTCGCCAACTGCGTGAAGCTGCCCGAGCACGTCCGCACCCAGGACGCGGCCCTCATCGAACCCCTGTCCTGCGCGGTCCGCGGCTACGACGTCCTCCAGTCCCGCCTCGGCGCGCACGTCCTGATCTACGGCTCCGGGACGATGGGCCTGATGATGCTGGAGCTGGCCAAGCGGACCGGGGCGGCCGGCGTCGACATGGTCGACCTCAACCCGGCCCGGCTGGAGACGGCCAGGGGCCTGGGCGTCTCGGCCACCGCGGCCAGCCCCGACGAACTGGACCGCCCGCAGGGCTGGGACCTGGTCATCGACGCGACCGGCAACGCGGCGGCCATCCAGGACGGCCTGGACCGGGTCGCCAAGGCCGGCACCTTCCTCCAGTTCGGCGTGGCCGACTACGCGACGCGGGTCCAGATCGACCCGTACCGCATCTACAACCAGGAGATCACCATCACCGGCTCGATGGCGGTCCTGCACAGCTACGAACGCGCGGCGGAACTCTTCGCGAACGGCGTCCTGGACCCGGACGTCTTCATCAGCGACCGCATCCCGCTGGACCGGTACCCCGAGGCGCTGGAGCAGTTCGCGGCGGGGGTGGGCCGCAAGATCGTGGTCGTCCCCTGACAGCGAAGCTCCGGACGGGCTGACGTTTTCAGCCCGTCCGGGGCGAAAAACACCAGGTCACCCATTGGATGCCGGGTAAGGGAACGGTAAAACCCCCTCGCTCGTTCACCCGGCATGACAGCTATGACCCCCGGCTCGAACATCCCTCTGTCCGCCGCCCGCGTGACGGTGGACGTCGCCGCGCCCGTGCGCCTCGACGTATCGGGCCTGCTGCTCACCGCCGACGGCAAGGTGCGCTCCGACGACGACTTCATCTTCTACAACCAGCCCGCCGGCCCGGGCGTGACCTACCGCTCCGGCGGCGGCACCGCCCCGGACGCGATCACGGTCGACACCTCCGCCCTCCCCCCGGGCATCGAGAAGATCGTCGTCACCGCGAGCCCGGACGCCGCGGGCCAGACCTTCCAGGGCATCGAGCCCACGGCCACCCTCCGCGACGGGGACGACAACTCCGTGCTGGCCACCTTCACACCCCCGCAGCTCGGCAGCGAGACCGCCTTGGTGATCGTCGAGGTGTATCTCCGCAACGGCGTCTGGAAGGCCCGCGCGGTCGGCCAGGGCTACGCCAACGGCCTGGCCGGCATCGCCACCGACTTCGGCGTCTCGGTGGAGGAGCCGGCCGCGCCGGCCGCCGCCCCCGCCGCCGCCCCGGCCCAGCCGGTCACGCCCCCGGCCCCCGCCGCCGTACAGCCCCCGCCCCCGCCGGTCACCGCGCCCGCCGCACCCGCGGCCCCCGCGGCCCCCGCCCCCGGCGCCGGGAAGATCAACCTGGACAAGGGCCGGGTCAGCCTCCAGAAGAACCAGACCGTCTCCCTGGTCAAGGGCGGCCGCCCGGTCCTGTCCCAGGTCAAGATGGGTCTGGGCTGGGAGCCGGCGTTCCGCGGCAAGGACATCGACCTGGACGCCTCGGTCATCGCCTACGGCCCGCAGCGCAACCACATCGACAGCTGCTACTTCGGCAAGCTGTCCATCGTGGGCGGCGCCGTCAAGCACTCCGGTGACAACCTCACCGGCGAGGGCGGCGGCGACGACGAGGTGATCGTCGTCGACCTCGGCCGGCTCCCGCAGGAGGTCACCGGCCTGGTCTTCACGGTCAACTCGTTCTCCGGGCAGAAGTTCACCGAGGTCGCCAAGGCGTACTGCCGCCTGCTGGACGCGGCGACCGGTGAGGAACTGGTCCGCTTCGACCTGACCTCCGCCGAACCGCAGACCGGCGTGATGATGGCCAAGCTGATCCGCCAGTTCTCCGGCGAGTGGGACATGACGGCGATGGGCGAGTTCGTCAAGTCCCGCACGGTGCGCGGGATGGTGAAGCCGGCCGCCAAGTCGCTGTGACCGCGGACGGTCCGGGTCCCGCCCGGGACCCGGACCGTCGTCCCGCTCAGCGCCGCTTCTGCCGCTTCCAGGGCCCGGTGATCGCCAGCATGATGCCGGGCGTCTGGATGTTGGCGTACAGGGTGCGGCCGTCCGGCGAGAAGGTCACTCCGGTGAACTCGCTGTACTCGGGGTCGTCCGCGCTCCCGAGATTCAGCTCGTTGCGGGCGATCGGGTACGTCCGTCCGCTGTCGGTCGCGCCGAACAGGTGCTGGACGCCGTCGCCGTCCTCGGCGATGACCAGCCCGCCGTACGGGGAGACGGTGATGTTGTCGGGGCCGTCGAAGGCGCCGTCCGCCGAGGGGTCCGGGTTGACGCCGAGCAGCACCTTCAGGGTGAGGGTGCGACGCCCCGGATCGTAGAACCAGACCTGGCCGTCGTGCGGTGCGCCCGGGGACTCGGAGCGGGCGTAGGAGGAGACGACGTAGGCGCCGCCGTCGGCCCACCACATGCCCTCGAGTTTGCGGGCCCGGGTGACCTGGCCGGCGGTGAACTGCTTGCGCACGGAGACGGTCTTCGCGTCGCGGTCGGGGACCTCCACCCAGTCGACGCCGTACACGGTGCCGGTCCTGGTCGCGCGGGACAGGTCGTCGACGAACTGCCCGCCGGAGTCGAAGCACTTGAAGGCTTCCAGCCGCCCGGCGTCGTCGGCGAGGGCGCGCAGCCTGCCGCGGCCGTGCCGGAAGCCCTCCGGCGGGGTCCAGCGGTAGAAGAGGCCGTTGGGGCCGGAGGCGTCCTCGGTCAGGTAGGCGTGGCCGCGCCTGGGGTCGATGACGACGGCCTCGTGGGCGTACCGGCCGAGCGCCTTGACCGGCTTCGGGTCGCGGCCCGCGCGCCGGTCGGCGGGGTCGACCTCGAAGACGTAGCCGTGGTCCTTGGTCATGCCGTTGGACCCGGCCCGGTCCTCGGTCTCCTCGCAGGTCAGCCAGGTGTCCCAGGGGGTGGAGCCGCCGGCGCAGTTGGTGGCGGTGCCGGCGATGCCGACCCATTCGGCGACCTCGCCGCCGGGGCGGACCTCGACGACGGTGCAGCCGCCGGCCGCCGCCGGGTCGTAGACCAGGCCCTCGGTGAGCGGGACCGGGTGCGGCCAGTTGGCGCGGGGGCCGCCCAGTTCGTGGTTGTTGACCAGCAGCACCGTGCCGCGCGGGCCGGCGAAGGTGGCGGTGCCGTCGTGGTTGGAGGGGGTGTACTCGCCCGACTCCAGCTTGGTGCGGCCGCTGTAGGTGATGACCCGGTAGGAGAAGCCGGCCGGCAGCGCGAGGAGGCCGTCCGGGTCGGGGAGCAGCGGCCCGTAGCCGACGCCGCCGTGTCCGTGCTCGTCGTCGGTGCCCTCGGTCTCGGTGGACGCCAGGGCGTTCGGCGCGGTGGCGAGGGCGCCGACGCTGCCCGCCAGCGCGACCCCGGCGCCGGTGAGCGCGGAGCGTCTGGCGAAGTCCCTGCGGGTGAGCGACATGGTGTCTCCTGTGACGGTCGGCGTACCAGGGCGGGGGGGGTGGCCGAGCGGGTGCGGCGCCACCGTCCCGCCCGCTGCTTAACGCCGGTTGAACACCGGGCGACACCCCGGGACCCGGGCACGTGAATCCACCGCCGCGCCCACCGCCCCGCTCAACCCCCGTGCTGGGAGCGGGCCTTGAACGCCGCCTTGCGGGCCTCCTTGGCGATCTTCTTGTCGGGGTGCAGCCGGCCCATCGCCTCCAGCACGTCGGCGGTGGCCGGGTGGCCGACCCGCCAGGCGGTGTCGAAGAAGCCGCTGTGCTGCGCGGCCAGTCCCTCCACCAGCGCCTGGAGTTCCTCGGAGTTGCCCTCGGCGGCGAGCTGCGCGGCCACCGTGTCGACGGTCAGCCAGAACACCATGGACTCCGGCGGCGGCGGCACGTCCCGCGCGCCGTGCTCGGCCAGCCACACCCGGGCCAGTCCGCCCAGCTCCGCGTCGTCGAGGACCTCCCGCAGCGCGGGCTCCGCCTCGGCGCCGACCAGGGCCAGCGCCTGCTGGCAGCGCAGCCGGCGCAGCGGCGCCCCGGCGTCGGTGCCGCGCGCGGCGGCCAGCAGTTCCCGGGCGGCGGCCGGCGGCTCGCGGCGGGCCAGCCAGCCCTCGGTCTCGGCGTGCGCGGCGCCCGGCGGATAGCCGGCCGTCCCGTCGAACAGCGCGTCGGCGCCCTTGTCGGCGAACTCCCCGACGGCCGGCGCGGTGAACCCGGCCTCCAGCAGCCGGGCCCGCAGCCCGTACAGACCGAGCGGGGTCAGCCGCACCATGCCGTAGCGGGCCACGTCGGTGTCGTCGACGGCGTCGGCGGGTTCCTCGTCGGAGCCGGCGTCGGTCAGCACCGTCTCGTCGACCGGCCGGTAGGCGACCAGGCCGATCGGCTCCAGCAGCCGGAACTGGTCGTCCAGCCGCAGCATCGCGTCGGACACCTGCTGGAGCACGTCGTTGCTGGGCTCCCCCATGTCGCCGGGGATCAGCACCGAGGCGGCGAGCGCGGGCAGCGGCACCGGGGTGTCGCCGGGGGCGTCCTCGCCGACGGTGAGCAGGTACAGGTTGCCGAGCACCCCGTCGAGGAACTCCGCCTCGGCCTCGGGGTCCCAGTCCAGGGCGGACAGGTCCAGCTCGTCCTCGCCCTCGGCCATCGCGTCGACCAGGGCGCCGAGGTCGGGCGCGCTCGCGTCGGCGAGCACGGTCTCCAGGGCGCCGAGCCAGGCGCCGAGCACGTCCTGCGGGGAGCCGCCGGTGAGCAGCGCCAGTTCCTCGCCGGCCGCGACGGTGCCCGCGTCCTCGTCGGTGATCTCGACCAGCCCGGCGTCGACGGCGACCCGCCACGCCTCGCCCGCGTCCGCCGCGGCCTCGTCGCCGCTCAGTCCGAGCGCCGCCACCGCCGCACCGAGCTGCTCCTCGGCCAGCTCGCCCCCGGCCTCCACCCGGGTGTCCGGACCGGCCCAGCGGGCGAGCCGTACCGCCCGGGAAAACAGGGGGGCACTGAGCGCGGCGCGGGCCAGCTCCGCCTCGGGGTGGAGCCGCGCGGGCGGCAGGGTGGAGCTGTCTGACATCGGCTGTTTCTCCTCGCGCGCCTCGACGGCCGTACGGCCACCTGGACGCCGTACGGCTCAGCCGCTCAGCCTAGACGGGTTTGGACCCATGCCGCCCGGTTCATCTCCCCGTCGGCCGCCGTACATGGCTGAAACCTTGACAACGGGCGTGGCCGCGCAGGAGATTGACGCGCGTAGAAACAGGGGGGCACACGTGTTCAGTCAGTCATGCGCGCTCCCCCTCCCCATGCCTCGTCCGTGCTTCCCGGCGCCCGAAGTCACGTCCCCGGAGGGACCCCATGCCGAGCAAGTCGTCCGCGCGCCTCGCCGCGCTCACCGTCGCCGCCGTCTGCTCCGCGGCCTCCACCGTCGTCCTCACCTCGCCCGCCCACGCGGCCGCCGTGCGCATCCATGACATCCAGGGCGGCACCCGGCTCTCCCCGTACGCCGGCCAGCAGGTCACCGACGTGACCGGAATCGTCACGGGGGTACGGGGATACGGCTCCTCCAGAGGTTTCTGGATGCAGGACCCGACGCCGGACACCGATCCGGCCACCAGTGAGGGCGTGTTCGTCTTCACCAGCTCCACCCCGAAGGTCGTCGTCGGCGACGCGGTCACCGTCGCCGGCACGGTCTCGGAGTACGTCCCCGGCGGCGCCTCCTCCGGCAACCAGTCGCTGACCGAGATAACCCGCCCCACGGTCACCGTGGTCTCCGCCGGCAACCCGGTCCCGGCCGCCACCCGGATCACCGCCCGCTCGGTGCCGGCCGCCTACACCCCCGAGGCGGACGGCGGCTCGGTCAACACCCTGCCGCTGCGCCCCGCCCGCTACGCCCTGGACTACTACGAGTCCCTGGAGGGCATGAACGTCCAGGTCGCCGACGCCCGCGTGGTCGGCGCCAGCGACCCGTACACCGAGCTGTGGGTGACGGTGAAGCCGAAGGAGAACCCGAGCGCGGGCGGCGGCACGGTCTACGGCTCCTACGCCGCCCAGAACACCGGCCGGCTCCAGATCCAGTCCCTGGGCGCGGTCGCCGACTTCCCCGAGGCGACCGTGGGCGACACCCTGGCCGGCGCCACGGCCGGCCCGCTGGACTACAACCAGTACGGCGGCTACACGCTGGTCGCGAGCGAACTGGGCACCCTGCGCGACGGCGGCACGGAGCGCGAGACCACGCGCGCGCAAAAGCGCGACGAGCTGGCGGTGGCCACGTACAACGTCGAGAACCTCGACCCGTCCGACGACACCTTCGCCGCGCACGCGGCGGCGATCACGCACAATCTGTCCTCGCCCGACATCGTGTCCCTGGAGGAGATCCAGGACAACAACGGTGCCACCGACGACGGTACGGTCGCCGCCGACCAGACGGTGACGAAGCTGATCGACGCGATCGTGGCGGCGGGCGGCCCACGCTACGACTGGCGCTCGGTCGACCCGGCCGACGGCGCGGACGGCGGCGAGCCCGGCGGCAACATCCGCCAGGTGTTCCTGTTCAACCCGGAGCGGGTCTCCTTCACCGACCGCGCGGGCGGCGACGCCACCACGGCCACGGAGGTCACCAAGGTCCGCGGCAAGGCGGCGCTCACCCTGTCCCCCGGCCGCGTCGACCCGGCGAACGAAGCCTGGGAGGACAGCCGCAAGCCGCTCGCGGGCGAGTTCGTCTTCCGCGGCAAGACCGTCTTCGTCATCGCCAACCACTTCGCGTCCAAGGGCGGCGACCAGGGCCTGACCAGCCAGTACCAGCCGCCGGCGCGCAGCTCCGAGACGCAGCGCCACCTCCAGGCGGCGGCCGTCAACACCTTCGTCAAGGACATCCTGGCCACTCAGAAGAACGCCGACGTCATCACCCTGGGCGACATCAACGACTTCGAGTTCTCCACCACCGCCCGGCTCCTGGAGGACGACGGCGCCCTGTGGTCGGCGGTCAAGTCACTGCCGCGCGCCGAGCGTTACTCGTACGTCTACCAGGGCAACAGCCAGGTCCTGGACCAGATCCTGATCAGCCCGTCGATCCGGCGCGGCGGTCACTTCACGTACGACAGCGTGCACGTCAACGCCGAGTTCCCCGACCAGATCAGCGACCACGACCCGCAGGTGCTGCGGTTCCGTCCGTGACGGTCAGCCGGGCACGAGACCGAGGGCGTGCGCGTACCGGCTGACGCCGGGTCCGCGCGGCACGGGGGCGCCGTCCTCCCACTCGGCGCAGGTGCGGACGTGTGTGCCGGCGGTGCTGAGGTAGATGTGGCCGGAGATCATCCCCGGCTCCCGTTCGATCCGGTCGGTGTGCGTGGTGGTCACGGTGGTGACGAAGCCGGGGACCCTGCTGTCCCCGGCCTCGCGCTCCAGCCCGCCGCGCCGCCGCTGCCGCTCGGGCGTGCCGACCCGCCCCGTACTGAAGAAGGGCGCCGTGGCATCCGGTCGGGTGAGGTCGGGGTGGGCGGCGGTACGGCGGGTCATCTCGGCCTCCGCCGAAGGGCGTTGGTGATCGGCGACCACCACCCTCCGCCCTCAAGCGAACTCGAGGTCAAGAAGAACCACCGGCCCGCCGGACCACTGTCAGCGACGCCCCCGCCGCCGCAGCACCCCCACCGCGACGACCGCGCCCGCCGCCGCCCCGGCGATCACCACAGGCCGCGGACGCCGCAGCCCCGTCCGGCCGGCCCGGTCCTGCACCGCGTGCCCGGCCTGCGCGGCGCTGCTGCGCAACTGCACGGTCAGCGCACCGGCCTTGTCCCGCAGGTCGGCCGCACGGGCCTGCGCCCGCCCCTTCACATCCGTCCGCTCCGCCAGTTCCCCGACCGTGCCGGCCAGCCGCCCGCGCGCCTCCTCGACCTGACGCCGCAGTTCATCGGGCCCCTTGGCCCCCGTCGCCCGCCCACCGTCCGTCATCGTTCCGCCTTCCTCGCACTGCGCGTACGCATCCGTCATCCGTCATCCGTCGGCACCGTCACCCGTTCCTGACGGCCCCGGGTACCCGGCCCGGCCGCCCGCTACCCGGCACGCTTCAGCACCGCTTACCGATAACCGGTAGCGCAATTAAGTGGAACCAGGCCCACCCCGCGCCGACACTCCCCCCATGACTCCTCCTGCCCCCTTCGGCCGCGCCCTGTGCGCGATGATCACGCCCTTCACCGACTCCAACACCCTCGACCTGGACGGCGCCCAGCGCCTCGCCGGCCACCTGGTGACCCACGGCTGCGACGGCCTGGTGCTGTCGGGCACCACGGGCGAGTCCCCCACCACCACGGACGCCGAGAAGAGCGCGCTCATCACGGCGGTCCGGGAGGCGGTGGGCGACCGGGCGACGATCGTGGCCGGCGTGGGCACCGCCGACACCCGCCACACCACGGCCCTGGCCCGCGCCGCCGGGCGCGCCGGCGCGGACGGCCTGCTGGTGGTCGCGCCGTACTACAGCAGGCCCCCGCAGGACGCGCTGGAAGCACACTTCCGCGCGATCGCCGACGCCTCTGACCTCCCGGTCATGCTGTACGACATCCCCGGCCGCACCGGAGTCCGCATCGCCCCCGCCACCTTGATCCGGCTGGCCGCCCACCCGCGCGTCGTCGCCGTCAAGGACTGCGCCTACGACGTCCTCGGTACCCAACGCGTCCTGTCCGCCACCGACTTGGCGTACTACACGGGCTGCGACGAGTACGCCCTCGCCCTGTACGCGACCGGCGGCACGGGTTATGTCAGTACGGTCGCGAACGTGGTCCCGGCCGCCATGCGGGCGATCCTGGCCGCCCACGACGCGGGCCGCACGGCCGAGGCGGCCCGCCGCCAGCTGCGGGCGAGCGAGCTGATCGAGGCGCTGATGGCCGCGGGCCTGCCCGGGACCGTCACCACCAAGGCGCTCCTGAACCACCTCGGCCTCCCGGCCGGCCCGGTCCGCGCCCCGCTGCGCCCGGCCGGCCGGGAGACGGCCGACGCGCTGCGGGCGGCGTACGACCGGCTGACCGGGGACGTCAACGGGTGACGAACAGGGGCTCCCACCCCTGCCGGTCCAGGTCCTCGTCCGGCACCCGCGTACCGGAGAGCTGCACGACCTCCTCGCTGCCGATCGTGACGAGCACCAGCCGCCCCTGGTACTCCTGGATCCCCGGCGTCCGCTCCCAGGCGACGAGCCGCCGGTCGTCCGCCCAGGCCAGCAGCGTGGCCCCGCGCACCTTGGTGACCTCCTCGCCGGTCCGCGGATCCCGCACCGACGACCACGACCTGTCCTTGCGTTCCTTGGCCGGCCCGAGCGCGGCGAGCCGTCCGTCCGGGGAGAGCCGGGCGGGCACGTCGGAGCGCAGGTACCGCTCGTCGGCGGGTGCCTGAACCGCCTCGCCCGACAGGTCGTAGAACTCCTGCAGCCCGTCGCGCTCGCCGACGACCTGGGCGTAGACCAGGTCCCCGGTCCGGGAGAAGGCGAAGTCCCGCCGCGAGGTGCTGTCCAGGCCGGCCGGTACGGCACTCCAGGTGCTGTCTTCGGTGCCCACGTCCAGGACGAGGAACCCGGTCCGGCTCGGACGGCCCGTCAGCGACAACCACGCCGCCGCCCCCTCCTGACCAGGCACCCGATGCCGCAGATCGGGATTGCCGTCGTACGTCGTCGCGACGATCCGCCCGCCGTCCCGGGAGTAGGCGAGCCCGCCGACCCCGTGGTCCACCGGCACCCACCGCTCGACCCGTCCGGTCCTCGGATCGAGGACGCCGATCCGCCGGGCCGGCAGCTCCCGTTCCAGCACGGCCGCCGTCCGCATCCCGGGCGCGACGGCGACATACGACCACCGGTCGTCCTTCTCGTACCGTCCGGTGGCCGGGTCCAGCAGCCAGTAGGTCCGCTGCCTGACCCCCTCCTCAGCCGTCCGTTCGACCGTCTCGGCCGTGTAGTAGGCGGCCAGGGCCACGTCTCCGGCGGCGATCAGGTCGCGCGGCGGCGACTGGTCGGGATGGGCACTGATCCCGTCGTTCCGCACCGCCGGAGGCTGCTGCTCCCGCCCGGAGTCCAGCAGCGGAACGCCCACCGCGATGGCGACCACGGCGGCGACGACGGCGGCCAGGGACGTCAGCCCGCGCAGCCGGCGCCGGCGCCGCCGTACCGCGAGCACCCGGTCGGCGAATCCCGGCGGTACCGCCCGCTCCCCGGCCGCCTGTTCCCGCAACGTCTCGCGCACCACTTCCTCGACGTTCACGAACGCACCTCCAGTGGCGCGGGGTTGCGGACCGAACGGTCCTCGGGTGCCCGCAGGGCGGCCAGTTCGGGCGCGACGGCCCGCAGCCGGGCCGGCGCACGGTGGGTGGTGGACCGCACGGTCCCGACCGAACACCCGAGGAGTTGGGCGACGTCGCCCTCGGGCAGATCCTCGAAGTACCGCAGCACCAGCACCGTCCGCTGCCGCGCGGCCAGCCGGGCGAGCGCCCCGCGCATGACGAGCCGCAGTTCGGCGGCGGCCACCGGGTCGGCGCCGTCCGTCCCGGTCTCGGGCGGCCGGCCGACGCTCACCTCCCGCCGCGGCCACTTCAGCCGCCAGCGGCTGACCTGCTGCCGGTACAGCACCTGCCGGACGTACGCCTCGGGCTCCTCGATCCGGTGCCGGCGCCCGGCCACCTTGATCAGCGCGTTCTGGAGCAGGTCCTCACCCGCGTGCCGGTCCCCGCCGCTCAGCAGCACGGCGGTTCTCAGCAGCGCGGACGACCGGTTCGCCACGAACTCGCGGAAACTCTCCTGGGCCTGCGCATCCATCGTCACCTTCTCGCACCCCGGGCGGACCCGCTGTCCGGCCCCCGTACCCCTTGTGACGCGCGCTGCCGTCCCCCACTATGCCGGTGCCGGGGCCCGTTCGAC
>NZ_JBQOUX010000136.1:0-19892 GCF_052216785.1 Streptomyces sp. JW3
GGGCCCGCCGCCGCCGACGAGGACCGGCGCGCCGCCCAGCGCGCCGCCGACGACGCCCGCCGCACCGCCCGCGCGCTGCGCGCCGAGCGCGCCGAGATCGCCGGCGCCCCCGACGACGTACCGGAGGACGGCACCGAGGCGTCCACCACGTCACTGCCCGCGCTGCGCGAGGCGTACCGGGCCGCCTCCCAGCTCTACGAGAAGGTCGGTGTCGGCGCCGACCTGCGCGCCGAGCAGGCCCGCGCGGAGAGCGACGAAAGCGCCGCCCGCGCCGAACTGGACCGGCTCAGCAACAAGGTCCGCACCCGCGCCGAACAGCTCCTCCAGTCGCCCGACGGCTCGGACGGACCCTCCCGGCAGGCCGCCGCCGCCCGCGCCGAGGAGCTCGTGCAACTGCTGGAGACCCGGATGTCCACCGCCAGCGAGCAGCTCGGCCGGCTGCGCGGCGAGGCGGAGCGGCTGGCACCGCGGGACGACGGCGCGGCCCACACCGACCTGCCCGAGGAGCTGGTCCCCCGGGACGCCGAGCACGCCCAGGCACTGCTGCGCACGGCCACGACCGAACTGGCCGCCCGCACCGAGGCGCTGGACCGGTCCCGCGAGGCGCACACCGAACTTCTCGACGCGCACCGCGCCGCCGAGGACGCGGCCGGCGGCTTCGACGAGATCGCCGCCCTGCTGCGCGACCTGCTGCGCGAACAGCCGGCCGAGGAGGAACAGGAAGAACCCGAGCCGTATCCGGGCACCTTGGAGGAGGCCCGGCAGTCCGCCGCCGAGACCCGCCGTTCGCTGCGCGGCTGCGCCGGGGACCTGTCCGCCGCCGAGGGCGCGGTGCGCGAGGCGAGCGACATCCTGGTCCGGCACGCCAACTCCACCCGCTACGAGCAGGTCCGCACCCCCGCCCGGCAGCAGATCCGCGAACTGCCCGCCGCCGCCCTGCCCGAACACGCCCAGAAGTGGGCCGACGCGTTCGCCCCCCGGCTGCGCGTCCTCACCGACGAACTGGCCCAGCTGGAACGCAACCGTGACTCGATCGTGGACCGGCTGCGCGGCCTGGTCGAATCCGCGCTCGCCACCCTCCGCTCCGCCCAGCGCCTGTCCCGGCTGCCGGAGGGACTGGGGGAGTGGTCCGGGCAGGAGTTCCTGCGCATCCGCTTCGAGGAACCCGACCAGGCCACCCTCACCGAGCGGCTCGGCGAAGTGATCGACGAGGCCACCCGGGCCGCCGTGAAGAAGAACTCCGACCTGCGCCGGGACGGCATGTCCCTGCTGCTGCGCGGGGTCGCCGCCGCCCTCCAGCCGCAGGGCGTGGCCGTCGAGATCCTCAAGCCGGACGCGGTCCTGCGCGCCGAGCGCGTCCCGGTCGGACAGATGGGCGACGTCTTCTCCGGCGGCCAACTGCTCACCGCCGCCATCGCCCTGTACTGCACGATGGCCGCGCTGCGCAGCAACGACCGGGGCCGGGACAAGCACCGGCACGCCGGCACGCTCTTCCTCGACAACCCCATCGGCCGCGCCAACGCCACCTATCTGCTGGAACTCCAGCGGGCCGTCTCCGACGCGCTCGGCGTCCAGCTCCTCTACACCACCGGCCTGTTCGACACCACCGCGCTCGCCGAGTTCCCGCTGGTCATCCGGTTGCGCAACGACGCCGATCTGCGGGCCGGACTGAAGTACATCAGCGTGGAGGAGCATCTGCGGCCCGGCCTGCCCCAGCAGACCGAGGGCGAGGCGGTGCACAGCGAGATCACGGCCACCCGGATGTTCAAGCGGCCCCGCTAGCGGGCGGCGAACCGGGCCGGATCGAACAGGCCGATCGGGTGGGCCGTGGAGCCGGTCAGCGCCAGGTCGGCGAGGATCTCCCCGACCACGGGCACGAACTTGAAGCCGTGCCCGGAGAACCCGCAGGCCACGGTCACCGACTCGGGGTGCGCCGGGTGCGGGGCGATCACGAAGTGCTCGTCCGCAGTGGTGGAGTACATGCAGGTCGCCGCCTTGAGGAAGGTGACCGGCAGATCCGGGAGCAGACCGGAGACCTGCTCCGCCATCGCCCGGATCTCCTCCTCACGCACGGTCCGGTCGATGGTCTCGGGCGTGGTCGGCGCCGACTCCCGGCGGAAGAAGGCGACCTTCGCGCCCCCGTCGGGACCGTCGATCGCGGGGAAGCCGTAGACCTGGACCCCGGCCGCGTCCTCCCAGATGTAGACCGGGTGCCGCTCGGGCCGGAACGGCTCGATACCCCCGGCCGGCCGGAACCAGTACATGACCTGCCGTTCGACGGTGACCTGCACTCCCACGTCGGCGAGCAGCCGCGGCGCCCACGCACCCGGGCAGATCACCAGCCGGCCCGCGGTGTAGGTGTGCGCGGCGGTGTGCACCCGCACGCCGTCCCGGTACGGCTCCCAGTGCGTCATCGGCTCGTCGAAGCGCAGGTCGGCGCCCTGCCGGTCGGCGAGTCGAAGATGAGCGGCGACGGTGTTCTCCGGGCGCAGCAGTCCCGCCTTCGCCTCGAACAGGCCGACCTCGTCGTCACCGGGCGTCAGCGTCGGGAAGCGGCGGCGGATCGCGGCGGCGTCCAGCACCTCGTGCGGCAGGTCCCACGCGCGGGCCGAGCGCAGCGAGCCGGCGACGGGACGCGAGTCCGGACGGCCGACCATCAGCCCGCCGCACAGCACGGCGATCTCCTGGCCGGTGGCCCGCTCCAGCTCCTCGTACAGCTCGTAGGCGCGCAGCAGCAGCGGCACGTACGCCGGGTCCTCGAAGTAGGACTGCCGGGTGATCCGGGAGCCGCCGTGGCTGGAGCCGCGGTCGTGCACCGGCCCGAACTTCTCCAGCCCCAGCACCCGGGCGCCGCGCGCGGACAGGTGGTGCGCGGCGGCACTGCCCATGCCGCCGAGTCCGATGACGACGACGTCGTAGGTGGGGGACATGCGGGGGCCTCCTGGCGGCGGGTGCGGGTCTTGCCGGCGATCGTGACGGACACCCTTTCACCCAGGTCCGCCGGGGGGCCAAGACGATCCCGTCGTGAACTCCCGCGCCGCCTCAGGGATGCGAGAGCTGCTGCCCCCCGCGCCCCCGGCGCCGTATCCGCTCCTGGGCGCGCTCGGCGGACCGGGCCTGCCGCCGGGCCCGGCGGCGTTCGCGGCGCAGCGCCCGCGCGGTGCTGTTCGGCATCGAGACCACGCCGTGCCGCTGGTTCCAGACCTGGCGCGTGACCCACACGTCGAGCACGCCCCAGGTGGCCGCCACCGTGCTGACCACGCTGCTGAGCAGCATGGGGAAGGCCAGCCACGAGCCGGCCATCGTGCACAGGAAGGCCACCATCGCCTGGATCAGCGTCACGGCGACGATGATCACCGCGCGGACGGCCGCCGTCCGCACCGGATCCGGCAGCCGGCGCCGCCGCGCCGGCTCCTCCACCCACAACGGCCGGTAAGTCGGCTGCTCCCGTACCGCACCGGCCCCGTCCGCCGACCGTCCACCACCGCCGGAAGCCGACCGTCCACCACCGCCGGCCGCCGCCCGCGGGCCGCC
The DNA here is from genome assembly GCF_052216785.1 of Streptomyces sp. JW3. Lineage (NCBI taxonomy): Bacteria > Bacillati > Actinomycetota > Actinomycetes > Kitasatosporales > Streptomycetaceae > Streptomyces > Streptomyces sp. JW3. The sequence goes on from NZ_JBQOUX010000136.1 coordinate 3,535, forward strand.
ACCGTGCCGCGCCGCCGGAATACCGTGATCCGGCATCCCGGACCCTGGCCACCCTGGACCCTCTCCCGCCGATCCGGTCCGTGTTCTCGACCGGGCCGCCCCGTCGTTCCCGGGCGTCCCGCTCCGCTCCGCCGTGCCCATCAACGTGTCACTCCCCACCGCCAGCAGACCGCTCGCCCGTCTCCGAAGACCCGGTTCCCCTGTGGCTGCCCGGCTTGCGCTGTTTTACGCCGCACGGACGCGGCACGCGGCTCCTGTGGCCGATTCCGCCCCCATTCCGCCCCCATCTCCCGTAGACAATGACGATCGACGCCCTCGCAAGATTCCCGCCGGGCACAGAAATCCGGCCAGCCCTTCCACCGCGCCGACCGCGCCCCGCCCCCGCCGTCGGCATTCCACCGGGGCGGCAATCTCCCGCAATGACCGGACAACTCGTGATCTCGCGGCGTGGGTACGGAAGTTCAGCTTCCGGACCGGTCTTCGAACCATCGGCCCGTCAGTAGTAGGCTCGCGCCGTTTATTGACGTGAATCGGCACCGATGGGGGTCGAGCTGGGGGAGGCCATGCGCTTTCGCGGGAAGTCCATCCGCCGGAAGATCGTGGCGCTGCTGCTCGTGCCGCTGGTCGCCCTGACCGCGATCTGGGCGTTCGCCGCCGTACTGACCGGCCGGGAGGCCGGCCGACTGTTCAGTGTGTCGACCCTGGTGGAGAAGGTCGGCTACCCAGTCGAGGACACCGTCCGCGTGCTCCAGCAGGAACGCCGCCAGACCCTCGTCTACCTGGCCGACCCGCGCGCCTCCAACGCCCTGTCCGCCCTGCGCCGCACCCGCACCGTCACCGACGAGGCGATCGCCGGCGTCCGCCGGCACGCCGCCGACCCCGACGTCCGCGACGCGCTGAGCCAGGGCGAGGACGAGCGGCTGACCGCGGCCCTGGACGCCTTGGCCGGCCTCGGATCGCTCAGGCGCAGCGTCGAGGGCGGCATCGTGAACCGGTCCCAGGCCCTCGGCTTCTACAACCGCCTGGTCGATCCCTGCCACCTGCTGCTCGCCGACCTCAACGTCATCGACAACGTCACGCTGGACAAGCAGTACCGCGCCCTCGTCAACCTCTCCCGCGCCCGCGAACTGCTCTCCCGCGAGGACGCCCTGCTCGGCTCCGCCCTGGTCACCGGCGGACTCGGCGGCGACGAGATCGACGACATCTCCGACCTGGTGGCGCAGCGCACCCTGCTGTACGACGTGACGCTGCCGCTGCTGCCGGCCGCGGAGCGCAAGCGCTACGAGCGGTACTGGCAGGATGCCTCCTCCGCACCGCTGCGGGCGGCCGAGGGGACGGTCGTCGCCTCCGGCGCCGGCATGCCCGGCGGCATCGACGCCAAGGACTGGGACACCGTCGCGGGAGAAGCGCTGGACGACCTCGGCACCCTCGACGACGGGGCCGCCGACCGGTACGAGAACCGGGCCGAACCGGTCGCGATGGCCGTCATCACCAAGGCCGTCGTGGCCGGCACCCTCGGCGTGGTCGCCGTGCTGTTCTCCGTCTTCCTGTCCGTCCGCATCGGCCGCGGCCTCATCCGCGACCTCAAGCAGCTCCGCGCGGAGGCCCACGAGGCGTCCGACGTACGCCTGCCCAGTGTGATGCGCCGCCTCTCGGCCGGCGAACAGGTCGACGTGGAGACCGAGGTCCCGCACCTGGAGTACGACAGGAACGAGATCGGCGAGGTCGGCCAGGCCCTCAACACCCTCCAGCGCGCCGCCGTCGAGGCCGCCGTCAAGCAGGCCGAACTCCGCTCCGGGGTCTCCGAGGTCTTCGTCAACCTGGCCCGCCGCAGCCAGGTCCTGCTGCACAAGCAGCTCACCCTGCTCGACACCATGGAGCGCCGCACCGACGACACCGAGGAACTCGCCGACCTGTTCCGCCTCGACCACCTGACCACCCGGATGCGCCGGCACGCGGAGGGCCTGGTCATCCTCTCCGGCGCCGCCCCCTCCCGGCAGTGGCGCAAGCCCGTCCAGCTCATGGACGTCGTCCGCGCGGCCGTCGCCGAGGTCGAGGACTACGAGCGCATCGAGGTCCGCCGGCTGCCCCGGATCGCCGTCACCGGCGCCGCGGTGGCCGACCTCACCCACCTGGTCGCCGAGTTCCTGGAGAACGCCACGGTGTTCTCGCCCCCGCACACCGCCGTGCAGGTACTGGGCGAACGGGTCGCCAACGGCTTCACCCTGGAGATCCACGACCGCGGCCTCGGCATGACGGCCGACGCCCTCCTCGACGCCAACCTCCGGCTCGCCGAGACGCCCGAGTTCGAGCTGTCCGACACCGACCGGCTCGGCCTGTTCGTGGTCAGCCGCCTCGCCCAGCGCCAGAACGTCCGCGTCTCGCTCCAGCCCTCCCCGTACGGCGGCACCACCGCGATCGTCTTCATCCCGGACGCGTTGCTGACGGAGGACGCCCCGGACACCAACGGCGTCGGCTTCCGCCTCGACCGCCCGGACCGCCCCGCCCACGCCGCCGGCCGCGACCGGGACCGCCGCGCCGCCCTTGCCGAGGTGCCGGTACGGCTGCCCGGCGGCTCCCCGGCGCTGCTCGACGGTCCGGTCGAACTGGAGGCGCCGGCCGGCTCCGACGCCCTGGGGCACCCGGAACCGACCGGGCGGGAGGGCGACGGCCTGTTCCGTCCACGCCGCCCGGACCCGGGGGCGCCGGACGAACCGACGGCCCGGCACGACCGCTACGAGTCCGACCAGGCGCCCGACGCCCCCGTCCCGCTGCCCCGCCGCCGGACCCCCAAGCTGGTCAGCTCACACGGCCGCCCGGTCCCCGAACGGCCCCGCGCGGGCGGGCCGGACGAGGCGCCCGCGCCGGACGCGGACCAGGACCCGCTGCCCGCCCTCCCGTCCCGCCGCCGTGGGACGCCCCCGGCGGACACCGGAGCGTCGGGCGCCGCTCCCGACGTACCCGAAGCTGCTGACGGTCCCCTGCCCCGGCGGGTCCGCCAGGCCAGCCTCGCCCCCCAGCTGAAGCGGGAACGCGAGCGGCCCGCCGAGGACGGGTCCGATCTCACCGACCGGGACGCCGAGGAAGTACGCAACCGCATGGCCGCACTCCAGCGTGGCTGGCAGCGCGGCCGCCGGGAGAACGCCACCGACGACCCGGCACAGGAAGAACAAGCACCACAAGCACCACAACGAACGACAAAGGGGGACGGTCGATGACCGCACCGAAGGCGACCGGCCACAGTACGACGGGCGGCAGGGAGCTGAACTGGCTCCTCGACGACCTGGTGGACCGGGTCGCGAGCATCCGCAAGGCCCTCGTCCTGTCCGGCGACGGCCTGGCCACGGGCGCTTCCAAGGACCTGACCCGGGAGGACGGCGAGCACCTCGCCGCCGTCGCCTCCGGCTTCCACAGCCTCGCCAAGGGCGTGGGCCGCCACTTCGAGGCGGGCAGTGTCCGGCAGACGATCGTCGAACTGGACGACGCGTTCCTCTTCGTCACGGCCGCCGGAGACGGCAGCTGCCTCGCCGTCCTGTCCGACGCGGACTCCGACGTCGGCCAGGTCGCCTACGAGATGACCCTCCTCGTCAAGCGGGTCGGCGCCCACCTGGGCGCCGCGCCCCGTGCCGATCTGTCCTCGGGCGGGTAGTGGAGTGACATGAGCGCAGACGGCCAGGGAAGACAGGGAACGCAGGGCACACCGGGAAGACACCACTGGTTCGACGACGAGGCCGGCCCGGTCGTCCGTCCGTACGCCATGACCCGGGGCCGCACCACCAGCCCGGCCCAGCACCGTCTCGACCTGATCGCGCTGGTGGTCGCCGAGGACCGCGCGGACGACCCGGAGGCGGACACCAGTCTGTCTCCGGAACACGTCGACATCGTCGGACTGTGCCGGGACGAACCCCAGTCGGTCGCCGAACTCGCCGCCGGCCTCGATCTGCCGATCGGCGTCGTACGGGTCCTCGTCGGTGACCTGGTGGACGCCGACTTCGTGCACGTCAACCGGCCGGTGCCGCCGGCCGAGCTGCCCGACGAAAGCATTCTGCGCGACGTGATCGACGGCCTCCGGGCGCTGTGACCGCCGTACCGCCTCACCGCCGAACCGCCGCGCACCCCTCCGTCCAGCACAGCAAGTACCCAGCAGGAGAGAGCAGACCGATGATCCTCGGGCGTTCCGAGCGTGGCAGGCCCCCGGCCGAACCCGTCACGCTCAAGATCCTGGTGGCCGGCGGCTTCGGCGTGGGCAAGACCACCCTGGTCGGCGCGGTCAGCGAGATCCGGCCGCTGCGCACCGAGGAACTGCTCACCGAGGCGGGCCGCCCGGTCGACGACCTCAGCGGTGTGGAGGGCAAGCACACCACCACCGTCGCCATGGACTTCGGCCGCATCACGCTCCGCGAGGGACTGGTGCTCTACCTCTTCGGCACACCCGGCCAGGAGCGGTTCTGGTTCATGTGGGACGAACTGTCGGAGGGCGCCCTCGGTGCCGTGGTGCTCGCCGACACCCGCCGCCTGGAGGACTGCTTCGCCGCCGTCGACTACTTCGAGCGGCGCTCGATCCCCTTCGTGGTCGGCGTGAACTGCTTCGAGGGCGCCGCCCGTTACCCGGTGGACGCCGTCCGCCGGGCCCTCGACCTGGACGAGAGCGTACCGATGGTGCTGTGCGACGCCCGGGACCGGGAGTCGGTGAAGGACGTCCTGATCGGCGTCGTCCAGCACGCGATGGCGTACCCGGCCGGCCGCCGCCGGACGGTCACCACCTGACTCACCCGCCCGGCTGGTCCTCCTCCTGCCAGCCGAAGCTCTTCTCCACCGCCCGGCGCCAGTTGCGGTACTCGCGGTCCCGCACCGACGCCGCCATGGCGGGCACCCACTGGGCGTCCTCGTGCCAGTGCGCCTTGAGCTCGTCGAGGTCGTGCCACACCCCGGTGGCCAGCCCCGCCGCGTACGCCGCGCCCAGACAGGTCGTCTCGGAGACCCGCGGCCGGATCACCGGGACGCCCAGGACGTCCGCCTGGTGCTGCATCAGCAGTCCGTTGCGGGTCATGCCGCCGTCGACCTTCAGGGTGCTGATCCGCACCCCGGAGTCCTGGTACATGGCGTCCACGACCTCGCGCGTCTGCCAACTGGTCGCCTCCAGTACCGCCCGCGCCAGGTGCGCCTTGGTGACGTACCGGGTCAGCCCGGTGATGACGCCCCGCGCGTCGGAACGCCAGTAGGGCGCGAAGAGACCGGAGAACGCGGGTACGACGTACGCCCCGCCGTTGTCCGGCACGCTCGCCGCCAGCGACTCGATCTCGTCCGCGCCGCGGATGATGCCGAGCTGGTCGCGGAACCACTGCACCAGGGCGCCGGTGACCGCGATGGACCCCTCCAGGCAGTAGACGGGCGGCTCACCGCCGATCTGGTAACCCAGGGTCGTCAGCAGCCCGTGCTTCGACGCCACCGGCCGGCTCCCGGTGTTCAGCAGCAGGAAACTCCCGGTGCCGTACGTGTTCTTCGCCGTGCCGACGCCGTAGCAGGCCTGCCCGAACACGGCCGCCTGCTGGTCGCCCAGCGCCGCGGCCACGGGGACCCCGGAGAGCAGGCCGACGGCGGTGCCGTAGACCTCGGCGGAGGACCGGATCTCGGGCAGCATCGCCGCCGGGAGGTCCAGCGCGGCGAGAATGGCGGGATCCCACTGGAGCGACTCCAGGTCCATCAGCAGGGTGCGCCCGGCGTTGGTCACATCGGTGACGTGCCGACCACCGTCCGTGCCGCCGGTGAGGTTCCAGATCAGCCAGGAGTCGATGGTGCCGAAGGCGATCTCGCCGCGCTCGGCGCGGTCCCGCAGCCCCGGCACGTTCGCGAGGAGCCAGGCCGCCTTGGGCCCGGAGAAGTAGCTGGCCAGCGGCAGCCCGGTCCGCTCCCGGAAACGGTCCGGCCCGTCCGAACCGCCCAGCCGCCGGCACAGGCCCGAGGTACGGGTGTCCTGCCACACGATGGCGTTGTGCACCGGCTTGCCGGTCGCCCGGTCCCAGAGCACGGTGGTCTCGCGCTGGTTGGTGATGCCGAGCGCGCTGAGCTGCCCGGCCCGCAGCCCGGCCTTGGCGAGCGCCCCGGCGACCACCGCCTGCACCTTGGACCAGATCTCGGTGGCGTCGTGCTCCACCCAGCCCGGCTTCGGGAAGATCTGGCGGTGCTCGCGCTGGTCCACGGCGACGATCGCGCCGTCGTGGTCGAAGACGATGCAGCGGCTCGAAGTGGTGCCCTGGTCGATCGCGGCGACGTACGTCTCGGAGTGGTCCGTCATGGCTGTCCCTAGGGCTGGAGGTTTGAGAAGCGGTACGGCTCAGAAGGCCGCGTCCTTGTTCGGGATCGGCAGGAAGGTGTGCACGATCCGGGGGCCGAGGCCGCGCGCCGGGTTGATGGCGCAACCGGTCGGCCCGCCCAGGGACAGACCGCTGCCGACCACGAGCAGGGAGACGATCGGCACCAGCGTCGCCGACGCAGATGTCTCCGTTGCTCATGGCGGCTCCCAGGCCCATGTGCGGTGCCGGAAGTGTTCATCGGCGCTCAGAGGCCGTCAAGGTCGGCGACGCCACCGGTTGAACACCTCGACCGGCATCCCGACTGACACCCCGACCGGCATCCCCAACCGACACCCCAACCGACACCCCAACCGCATACAACCGCTTCCGCGAACGAACCCCCTCCCGATATGTAAGAGACATGACACGACCGATCATCTGGGCCCGCCGCCTCGTCACCACGTTCGCCGCCCTGCTCGCCGTGACCACCGTCCCGGCCACCGCGCACGCCGGGACCGACCCGGAGGCGCCCGCCGGCTTCGTCGCCCTGCGCAGCGTCGCCCCGACGATCCTGGAGGAGATCCGCTACGCCACCGCGCACAACTTCGTCGGCGAGCCCGTCGACGGCTACCGGCAGCCCCTGTGCATCCTCACCCGCCCCGCGGCCCAGGCCCTCGCCGAGGCCCAGGCCGGCCTGCTGCGCCAGGGCTACTCCCTCAAGGTGTACGACTGCTACCGGCCGCAACGCGCCGTCGACCACTTCGTCCGCTGGGCCCAGGACCTCGACGACCAGGCGATGAAGGCGGAGTTCTACCCGGACGTCGACAAGACCCGGCTGTTCGCGGACGGTTACATCGCGGAGAAGTCCGGCCACAGCCGCGGCTCCACGGTCGACCTCACCCTCGTGAAACTCCCCGCGCTGCCGACCCGGCCGTACCACCCGGGACAGCCCCTGGTGCCCTGCACCGCGCCCCAGGCGGAACGCTTCCCCGACAACTCCGTCGACATGGGCACCGGTTACGACTGCTTCGACACCCTCTCCCACACCGCCGACCCCCGCGTCCAGGGCGCACAGCGCGCCAACCGGCTGCTGCTCAAGAGCACCCTGGAGAGCCTTGGCTTCGTCAACCTCGCCGAGGAATGGTGGCACTACACCTTCAAGCCGGAGACCTACCCCGACACCTACTTCGACTTCCCGGTGTCCGCGAAATCGCTGACCGGCCGTCCCTGACCGGGTCGCCCCCAGGGGCCGACGAGGCCGCCCACCGGAGAGGACCGCTCCGCCATCGGCTACAGTCCGCCGCGTGTCCGATACTCCGACCTCCGTTCCCCCATCCGCGCCGGGCTCGCACTGTTCGAGCTGCGGCACGCCCTACGGAGCGGGCGTCTCCGACTGGCCCCGCACCTGCCCGGCCTGCGGCACCACGGCCTACCGCAACCCGCTGCCGGTCGCGGTCGCCCTCCAACCCGTCTACGACACCAAGGGCACCGGCCTGGTCGTCATCACCCGGACCGTGTCGCCCGCGCGCGGGGGCACGGCGCTGCCCGGCGGTTACGTCGACGACCGCGAGGACTGGCGGCAGGCCGTCGTCCGTGAACTCCGGGAGGAGACGGGCATCGACGCCGCGAGCCGCGACGTACGCCTGGTGGACGCGCTGAGCGCGCCCGACGGCCACCTGCTGCTGTTCGGCCTGCTCCCCGAGCGCCCGGCGGAGGGCCTGCCGCCCTTCGCCCCCACCGCCGAAACAGCCGGCCGGCGCCTGCTGCGCCGCCCCGAGGACCTCGCCTTCCCGCTGCACACGGTCGCCGCGCGGGCCTGGTTCGAGGGCCGCTACATCTGATCTCCCAGTCCACCAACGCCGGAGAAGCAACGGCGCCTCACCCGGACCCTGCCCGATCCCGCTCCAGCCCGGCAGTCGGCGCCCGCCCACGCCCCCGCCTCACCCGAGCCCCCGCACCCGTACCGGATACGGCACCTCATCCGAGCCCCCCTCGCCCTCCCGCTCCACGACCACCCGCCGGCCCTGCCACCGCGCGGTGTACCGCTCGAGCTCCGGTTCCGCCCAGCCGTCACCCGCGTCCGGCACGACCAGCCCACCCCCGGTCCGCCCCCGGGCCGGTGCCCACACCTCCAGCTCCAGCCCGCCGTCGGCACCGCGCACCGGAAAAATCGCACCCGCGCGGGCGAACACCGGAATCCGCGCCAGGGGCGCGTCGACCAGCACCTGCCCGGGCCCCTCGTACGCCCGCTCCGTCACCGTGTCGTACCACCGGCCCCGCGGCAGCCGCACCGCCCGCCGGTCCGTCCCCGGGCCGAGCACCGGCGCCACCAGCAGACAGTCCCCGAGCAGAAACGCGTCCTCGCAGTCCCGCAGCGCCCGGTCCTCCGGCGCCGACCACCACAGCGGCCGCGCGTAAGGCGCCCCCGTACGCCGCGCCAGATGCGCCAGCGTCATGAAGTACGGCAACAGCCGCCGCCGTTCGACGAGCGCCACGCGCGCGTGCTCCAGCACCTCGGCCCCGAACTGCCAGGGCTCGCGGCGCCCCGCGTGCGTCCGCAGCAGCGGCAGGTACGCGCCCAGTTGCAACCACCGCAGATACAGCTCCGGCGACGGACTCCCGTCGACGCCGCCCACGTCCGGCCCCGAGTACGGCACCCCGCACAGCCCCAGCCCCAGCACCAGCGCCAGCGACGCCCGCAACCCCGGCCAGCCCGTGGCCACCTCCCCGGACCAGGCGCCGCCGTAGCGCTGTACGCCGGCCCACCCCGAGCGCGAGAAGACGAACGGCCGCTGCCCGGGCGCCAGCTTGCGCAACCCTTCGTAACCGGCCCGGGCCATGCACAGCGCGTACACGTTGTGCGCCTCCCGATGGTCACCGCCCCGCCCCTCCAGCCAGTGCCGGGCCGAACGCGGCAGCGTCGCCTCACCGAACGCCGCGAACGACGTCGGCTCGTTCCGGTCGTGCCAGAACCCCGCGAACCCCTGCTCCAGCCGCTCCTCGTACAGACCGCCCCACCACGCCCGTACGCGCGCGTGCGTGAAATCCGGGAAGACCGCGTCCCCCGGCCACGCGACCCCCCGCACCACCCGGCCCCCGGCATCCCGCACGAACGCGTCCTCGGCCACCCCGCCGTCGTACACCGGGTCACCGGGCTCGGCCGCCACCGCCGGGCCGACGACCGACACCAGCCGGATCCCGTCCCGCCGCAACTCCTCGGCGAGCTGCGGCAACTTCGCAAACCGCTCCTCGTCGACACTGAACACCCGGTGACCGTCATGGTGACCGATGTCCAGGTGCACCGCGTCCAGCGGCAGCCCGCGCTCCCGGTACCCCGCGACGATCCGCCGCACCTCCCGCTCGTCCCCGAACCCCCGCCGCGCGTGCTGGTGACCGAGCGCCCACCCGGGCGGCAGCGCGGGCGCCCCGGTCAGCGCCGCCCAGGCCAGCAGCGCCCGCGCCGGCGTCCCCACCGACACCCAGCAGCGCAGCGGCCCGCCGTCCATCCGCAGCACACTCGTCCCCGGCCGGTCGTGCCCCGACCCGGCACCCTCCGCGCCCTCGCGCAGCACCACCGTGCCGTCCCACGAACTGTCGTAGAACACCAGGTGCGTCCCCGCGTCGGCCACCACCATCTGCACCGGCATCGTCAGGTACAGCGGATCGTCCCCCGGACCGAAGGAACGCCCCGGATCGGTGTTCCACAGCCGGTACCGCCCGTCCCGCAGCCGCGGACCCGCAGCCCGCCCGCCGAGACCGAAGAACCGCGCGTCGGCGGCCACCTCCGTACGCTGCATCCACCGCGCCCGGCCACCCCCGGCCGGCTCCCACCAGCGGGGCGGCAGATCCCGCCGCAGCGGGACCCCGCCCGGGGTACGCACCTCGACCGCGCCGTGCCGCGACACGGCGATCGTGGCCCGCTCGGCCACCACCCGCCAGCCACCGTCCTTGTCCGGCTCCAGCGCCGCCCGCGGATCCGGCTCCGGACACCGCCCGGCCAACGCGTACGACGGCTCCGGACCGGCCCCGTCCCAGCCCCAGAACACCGCCCCGTTCACCGCCACCAGAATCCGCAGCTCCGAGCGGTCGAACCGGATGACCCCGCCCCCGGGCCCCGGCTCCACCTCCCGCAGCAGCCCGGGCACCCGCGCCCGCTCCGCCCCCCGCGGCTCCAGCCCCACCGCATCGGACCGCCGCCTGCGCCACGCCGCCCGCACGGTCCGCAACCCCTGACCCGTCCCCACCGAACCGACCGCCTTCACCGAACGCACCAGGTCACGACCGTCCATGCTGCTCACCCTGCCACTGACCGCACCGCCCACAGGCACCGTTCAACTTCCGTTCACCCGCGCCGGTCCCAGATCTTCACGAGCCACCATGTGAGGCGCGCCCTGGTGCGGAAGTCGATCACATGGCATCGTCCCTGTCAGCCGCCGCACCGCCCAGGAGCCGCCCCATGACCACCGAGAACTCCCAGCCGCAGCCCCTCTGGCAGCCCGACCCGCAGCGCGTCGCGCGGGCCCGGGTCACCGCCTTCCAGAACTGGGCGGCCGACCACCACGGCGCCCCGGCCGACGGCGGCTACCCGGCCCTGCACCGCTGGTCCGTCGACCAGCCGGAGACGTTCTGGAAAGCCGTCACCGACTGGTTCGACGTACGGTTCTCGACGCCGTACGCGCGCGTACTGGGCGACCGCGCCATGCCCGGCGCCCAGTGGTTCCCCGGCGCCACGCTGAATTACGCCGAGCACGCCCTGCGCGCGGCGGCCACCCGCGCGGACGAACCCGCCCTCCTGCACGTCGACGAGACCCACCGGACCCGCCCCGTCTCCTGGGCCGAACTGCGCCGCCAGGTCGGCTCCCTGGCCGCCGAACTGCGCACCCTCGGCGTCCGCCCCGGCGACCGCGTCAGCGGCTACCTCCCCAACATCCCGCAGGCCGTCGTCGCCCTCCTGGCCACAGCCGCCGTCGGCGCCGTCTGGACCTCCTGCGCCCCCGACTTCGGCGCCCGCGGCGTCCTGGACCGCTTCCAGCAGGTCGAACCCGTCGTCCTGTTCACCGTCGACGGCTACCGCTACGGCGGCAAGGAACACGACCGCCGCGAGGTCGTCGCCGAACTCCGCCGCGAACTGCCCGCCCTCCGCGCGGTGGTGCACATCCCGCTGCTCGGCACGGACACCCCCGAAGGCGCCCTCGACTGGACGGCGGTCACCTCCGCCGACACCGACCCGGTCTTCGAACAGGTCCCCTTCGACCACCCCCTGTGGGTCCTGTACTCCTCCGGCACCACCGGCCTGCCCAAGGCCATCGTCCAGTCCCAGGGCGGCATCCTCGTCGAGCACCTCAAACAGCTCGGCCTGCACTGCGACCTCGGCCCGGAGGACCGCTTCTTCTGGTACACGTCCACCGGCTGGATGATGTGGAACTTCCTCGTCTCCGGCCTCCTCACCGGCACCACGATCGTCCTCTACGACGGCAGCCCCGGATACCCGGACACCGGCGCCCAGTGGAGCGTGGCCGAACGCACCGGCGCCACCCTCTTCGGCACCTCCGCCGCCTACGTGATGGCCTGCCGCAAGGCCGGCCTGCACCCGGCCCGGGACCACGACCTCTCCCGGATCCAGTGCGTCGCCACCACCGGCTCCCCGCTGCCGCCCGACGGTTTCCGCTGGCTGCACGACGAGTTCGCCGAGGCCGGCGCGGATCTCTGGGTCGCTTCCGTCAGCGGCGGCACCGACGTCTGCTCCTGCTTCGCCGGGGCCGTCCCCACCCTGCCCGTGTACATCGGCGAACTCCAGGCCCCCGCCCTCGGCACCGACCTCCAGGCCTGGGACCCCGCCGGCCACCCGCTGACCGACGAGGTCGGCGAACTCGTCGTCACCGCCCCCATGCCGTCGATGCCGGTCCGCTTCTGGAACGACCCGGACGGCAGCCGCTACCACGACAGCTACTTCGACACCTACCCCGGCGTCTGGCGGCACGGCGACTGGATCACCGTCACCTCCCGGGGCTCCGTGATCATCCACGGCCGCTCCGACTCCACCCTCAACCGGCAGGGCGTCCGGATGGGCTCGGCCGACATCTACGAAGTCGTCGAACGCCTCCCCGAGATCAGGGAATCCCTGGTCATCGGCGTCGAACAGCCGGACGGCGGCTACTGGATGCCGCTCTTCGTCCACCTGGCCCCGGACGCCACCCTCGACGAGACGCTGCTGACCCGCGTCAAGCAGGCCATCCGCGCCCACCTCTCACCCCGCCACGTCCCCGACGAGGTCATCGAGGTCCCCGGCATCCCGCACACCCTCACCGGCAAGCGCATCGAGGTCCCGGTCAAACGCCTCCTGCAAGGCACCCCCCTGGAGAAGGCGGTCAACCCCGGCTCGGTCGACGACCTCGGCCTCCTGGCCTTCTACGAGGAGCTCGCCCGCAAGCGCTCATGACCCCACTGTCAGTGGTCGCGGTTACGGTGAGTGAGCATTGATCGATCGCTCGTGATCGACAGCGCACCGACCGACCGCGCACTGGGGGAGACATGACGTACACCGACCGGACCGCCGGCCACACCGCCCGCCGCGTCCTGCGCCGCGAGATCGCCGGCACCATCGGCCTGCTCACCGACGAGCACGACTTCCGCGTCATGCGGCGCTACCGCACCTTCACCTTCGACGACCATCCCACCTACCTGCGGCACGTCGAGGCCGTCCTGCGGACCCGCGCCGCCCAGGGCGCCCACACCACGATCGCCCTCTTCGACCCGGAGGAGTACGCCACCTACTGCCAGGAGGCCGGCCTCGACCCCGACGCCCCCTCCAGCCGCACCCGCTTCACCGCCGCACTCGCCGCCACCGGCCCCACCGTGCCCTACGAGGGCCAGCCCCTGGCCGACGTCGTCCCCACCCTGATCGACGAAGCCGTCCGCCAGGCCACTTGGGAATACGCGGCCACGCTCCTGGCCCGCCTCGGCTCCTGCGCCTCCTGCGGCCAAGATCTGGGCCGAGCCGCCTACGACCGCGCGGGTGCCCTCGTCACCCGCGTCCTCGACACCGCCCCCGCCGGCCGGCGGCACCTCGTCTGCAGCGTCGCGACGGCACCGGAGACCCTCCTGTCCGTCCTGCACGCGGACGACGACGAGAACGGCACCCCGCACCTCGACGAGGCCGAGCTCCTGGAGTTCACCGGCGTCCTCGCCCTGGGCCTGGCCACCCACAGCCCCGGCGGTCTGGTCATCCGCACCAGCGCCCCCGCCGTCCCGGACCGCGTCTACGGCTGGCGCCTGCGCGGCTACGGCCTCGCCCCGCTCACCGCGGCAGAGGTCTTCGACGCCTACTGCACCGACGCCGAATCCGGCGACCTGATCTCCCCGGAGTCCAACGTCGACTACTGCGAACCACCGGACCTCGGGGACGACGGCCCGGCCCCGGGACACCACCACTGAACGCGAGCGGGGCGCCCCACCACCGGTGGCGCGCCCCGCGAAGCACCCGGCCGTCCGGGCCGTCCGGGCCGTCCGGCCGGTCCTACTCGCCGGACAGCACCGCCTGCGCCGCCGCGCGCGCCTCCTCGGCACTGTCCGTGGCCCGGGCCGCGGCAGCGGCCCGCTCGCACTGGGCGAGCGTGAACTTCGCCAGCATCGCCCGCACATACGGAATGGAGGCCGCCCCCATGGAGAGAGAGGTGACGCCCAGCCCGGTCAGCACACACGCCAGCAGCGGATCGGACGCCGCCTCACCGCAGACACCACAGCTCTTGCTCTCGGCCTTCGCCGCCTCGGCGGACAGCGCCACCAGATCGAGCAGCGCCGGCTGCCAGGGGTCCTGGAGCCGGGACACCGCACCAACCTGCCGGTCGGCGGCGAAGGTGTACTGCGCGAGGTCGTTCGTGCCCAGCGACAGGAACTCGACCTCCTGCAACACCGACCGGGCCCGCAGCGCGGCGGACGGAATCTCCACCATCGCACCGAACTTCGCCCGCAGCCCGGCCGCCCGGCAGGCGTCGGCGAACGCCCGGGCGTCGGCCCGGTCCGCCACCATCGGCGCCATGACCTCCAGGTGCACGGGCAGCCCCTCGGCCGCCTTCGCCAGCGCCGACAGCTGCGTCCGCAGGACCTCGGGGTGGTCGAGCAGCGTCCGCAGCCCCCGCACACCCAGCGCCGGGTTCGGCTCGTCGCCCGGCGTGAGGAAGGCCAGCGGTTTGTCCGCACCCGCGTCCAGCACCCGCACGACGACCCGGCCCTCGGGAAACGCCGCCAGCACCTGCCGGTACGCCGAGACCTGCTGCTCCTCGCCCGGCGCGCGCTCACTGTCGTCCAGGAACAGGAACTCGGTGCGGAACAGACCGACCCCCTCCGCCCCCGCCTCCACCGCGGCGGCCACGTCCGCCGGCCCGCCGATGTTGGCCAGCAGCGGCACCTTGTGCCCGTCGGAGGTGGCCCCGGGGCCGGTCGCGGCCGACAGCGCGGCCTTGCGCTCGGCCGCCTGCGCCGCCAGCCGCGCCCGCTCCTCGGCGCTCGGCTCGACGAAGACCTCGCCGCTGCTGCCGTCCACGGCGACCACCGTGCCCTCGGCCAGCTCACCGGCGCCCGGCAGCGCCACCACGGCCGGCACCCCGAGCGCCCGCGCCAGAATCGCGCTGTGGCTGGTCGGCCCGCCTTCCTCGGTGACGAAACCGAGCACGAGAGAGGGGTCGAGCAGCGCCGTGTCGGCCGGCGCCAGATCCCGCGCGATGAGCACGTACGGCTCGTCGCTGTCCGGCACACCCGGCATCGGCACCCCGAGCAGCCGGGCGACGATACGGTTGCGCACGTCATCGAGGTCGGCCACGCGCCCGGCGAGATACTCCCCGGCACCGGCCAGCAGCGCCCGGTACGCCGCGAACGCGTCGTACACCGCGCGCTCGGCCGTGCTCCCGACGGCGATCCGCCGCTCCACGTCCGCCATCAGCTCGGGATCCTGGGCCATCATGGCCTGCGCCTCGAGGACGGCCTGGGCCTCGCCGCCGGCCAGATTGCCGCGCGCCATCAGATCCGCCGCCACCGCCTCCACGGCCTTGCGGGCGCGCCCCTGCTCCCGCTCGGCGTCCTCGGCCGGGATCTGCCTGGCCGGCGGCTCCAGCACCGCCGTGCCCATGTGCCGGACCTCGCCGATCGCCACCCCGTGGCTGACCCCGACGCCTCGCAGCGTTGTCTCCATCTCACCCGTCTCCGATAGCGCGGCGAGCCCCGTCGCCGCGGTGTGTGTCCTGCCGACCGTCGTCACTGCCAGTGGAAGAGGTCTTCCCCGACCCTGACATCGCCGTCCTCGCGGAGTTGGGAGAGGGACTCGGCCGTGGCCTCCAGCGCCACCACCGGGCACACCGGGGACTTGCCGGCCGCTTCGACGGCGGCCGGGCTCCAGCGCACGACCGCCTGCCCGCGGGTGACGGTGTCTCCCTTGTTCACCAGCAGTTCAAAACCCTCCCCGTTGAGCTGCACGGTGTCGATACCGAGGTGGGTCAGCACGCCGTGCCCGCTCTCGTCGACCACGACGAACGCGTGCGGGTGCAGGGACACGATCACCCCGTCCACGGGCGCGACCGCCTCCGACGGCTCTCGTACGGGGTCGATCGCGGTGCCCGGGCCGACCATGGCTCCGGAGAAGACCGGATCCGGCACGGCGGCCAGTCCGATGGCGCGTCCTGCCATCGGCGACGTCACGGTGGTCATGGGGAGCCTCCCAAGGGTGCGGATGTTGTGCAGCAGGCTATGTCATAGGAAGTACCGGTTCCGCATGATGCTACCGGTAAGAGGTCTAGACCACAGTCCCCATCGATTTGCCCCCGTTCAGCGGGCCGATGTAGAGTCGGTAGTCCTGCCCGAGCGGCAGGCCCCAACTCATCAGATCGTATCTCCAGATCTGCTTCTGCATGCCCGTAGACGGGTGGTTAGAGGGACTGGAAAAGCCTGATAGTGTTGGAAACACCGAAGGGAAGCGCCCGGAGGAAAGCCTGAGAGAGTCTCTCGGGTGAGTACAAAGGAAGCGTCCGTTCCTTGAGAACTCAACAGCGTGCCAAAAGTCAACGCCAGATATGT
>NZ_JBQOUX010000137.1:0-19055 GCF_052216785.1 Streptomyces sp. JW3
CCGCCGCCATCCGCATACCTCATGACGAGGATGTAGCACCGCCAACGCCCGCTGTCACCCCAACCTTTCAACCTCAGCGGCAACGTCAGCGGACAGCTGCTGCGGCAGGCGGGTCGTCCCGTCGGCCGCTCGTCGGACTGAGGGCGTTGCCCAGGGTTTCGATGGCCTGGCGCTGGAGACGGAGTCTCACGTGGGCGTAGATGCCTGCGGTGACCCCGATATGGGCGTGGCCGAGGAGTTCTTTGATCGCGACGAGTTCGACGCCTTGCTCCAGGAGCAGGGTGGCCGTCGAGTGGCGCAGGTCATGGAAGCGGATGCGGCGGAGCGTGGCTCGGCTGAGGAGCTGGCCGAAGCGGCGGGTCATGTTGGCCGGGTCGAGCGGTCCGCCGGCCGGCGTGGTGAAGACGAGCCCGCTGTCCTTCCAGCCCACCCCGGCCACCTTGCGTTCTACCTCCTGACGTTGCCGGTGGCTCTTCAGCGAGTGGACACACTCGGTGGGAAGGGCGATGTGGCGTTCGGACGCGCGGGTCTTGGTGGGCAGGGGGGTCAGACCGCTGCTCCGGGTGCGTTGGAGTGAGCTGCGGATGCTGGCCGTACCACCGTCGAGGTCGAGGTCTTCCCAGTGGAGGCCGAGGAGTTCACCTTTACGGAGTCCGGTGCGCAGGGCGCGTTCGTACAGCGCGTGGAGCCGGTCGGCGCGAGCCGCGTCGAGGAACTGGCGATCTTCTGTCGCCGTGAGGGGCCGGAAGCGCCTGGGCCGGGGTGCGGTGGTCTTGACGTTCCGGGCGACGTTGCGGGGCAGCTCGTCTTCGCGGACGGCGTGTTCGAGGGCGGACTTGAGCACCGAGTGCACGTAGGTCACGGTCAAGGCGGACAGCCGTTTCTGGCCAGGGCTTGATCAAGTTCCGTTGAGGTCGGGCTTGTAGGTGATGCCCAGGATGGGGAGGGCTCGTTCGGGTTGGTCGCGGATGGCGCGGGTGGTTTTGGCGATGTTGGTCGCTCCGAGGGCTTTGAGGGTTCCGATCGCGAGGTTGCGGAGGGTGGCCATGGCGCGGGGCGCGTTGCCGGTGTGGACGGTGGAGGCGTCTTCGGCGAAGGTACGGTCGCGGATGTGGTGCTGGGCTTCCACGATCCAGTGTCCGCGCAGGTGGGAGGCGAGTTCGGTCGGTTTCGCCTGGTGGGCATCGAGGCTGGTGACCGCGTAGACGGTCTCGCGGGTCTTCCGGCCGGTTGCTTTGCGGCGGCGGTGGACGCGGAGGGCGAGCTTCGCGTGGGGGAAGGCGATGCCGCCGAGGTTGTCGGCGATGGCGAGGGTCTTGACCGAGCGGGACTCGCGACGGCCGTGTCCCTTGTTCGAGGTGGTGTGCTGGATGGCCACCGCGTGCCAGTCCAGACCGTCCAACTGGGCCCAGACGGTGGGCTGATTGGGTTTGATCACAGCCACGTAGTGAGCCTTTTTGGTCTCGGCCAGCCAGGCGACATTGGCCTTCACGGAGTGCAGCGCGTCGAAGGTGACCACGTCTTGGTCCAGGCCGAGCGGTGCAAGCAGGAGCTGGAAGTGCCGTGTCTCGTTGGTCTTGGATCCGACCTCGGCCTGGGCGAGGGTGACCGGGCAGCCGTGGGTGACGGCGGACAGCAGGTGCCGGCGGGGCCGGTCCAGGCGGGCGGAGTCGCGCAGGGCCTTGCCGTCCACGGCGATCACACGTCGCCTGCCCGGGGCTGCGGTCACGGCGGTGTGGCGGTGAGCCAGCCAGGCTCCGACGGCCGCATCGAGTGCGTCGGCGTCGAGGCTCTCGAGTACCCTCCCGATCGCCGACCTGGACGGTGCATGCCGCCAGCACAGCAGGTGACAGCGCACGCCGAGCGCGGCGAGCAGCCCTGTGTCGGCGCGGGCGCCCCACTCGGCGAGCTCGTCGATGGTCCGGGCTCCCGAGACCGCGGCGGCCGCGCAGACCAGCAGGATCGAGGCCAACGAGTACCAGCGGCCTCGCCGGGAACGGGGATCGGGCACCGCCTCCAGGAAGAACCGCAGGTCAGCCATATCGTCCGGGTTGAACGGACCCAACTTGGCCAACACGGCAGGGATCGGGGAAGATGAGACAGCGGACACGGGAATCCTCTTGATCACTTGGCTTAGACACCTGAATGATCACGGATCCCGTGTCCGCCCTGTCATCCACCCCAACCCGCGGCACCCTCACGCCAGTTGGGCGATCCCGGGAACTTGCGCAAGCCCTGCGGGAGGTGTCGGTGGTGAGTGGACGGAGGGCGGGCCACGTCGGCTGGGACGCCTGCGTTCCGTTCGGCCGGCTCCTGGTCGGCACGGCGGTTGCTGACCTGGCCGGTACGGTTGGGTGTGCGGTGTCTGGCAGGGCGCGGAAACCATCGTGTTCCTCGCGGGGTACGAGCCCGAGGAACGCAAGGTCGCCCAAGTCGCCGCCGAACTGACCCCCGAGGGCGCGGATCAGGCGATGGGTCCGGCGGCGACCGTTGAGCGGGCCGGGAAGGAGACGGCGGTGGAGGCGGTCGGGCTGCGGGTCGGGGGCGCCGTCGCGTACTTCACCAGTACGCCGACCCTGCCTGCGGAGGTCCTGGACGCGCAGTTGGCCAAACCGGGGTGACCGCGACCACGAGCGGTCAAGGGCTGTCGCGGAGCGCGCCGTCACTCCCGCAGCAGTCGCCGCATCCGTGTGAGCCGCCGGTCGAAGCGCAGGTTGAACCAGGTCAGCCAGGTCATGAACACCACCGCGAGGACGAGCATCAGGCTGCCCGCGGCGACGGAGCCCGCCGTGAACCACAAGGCCGACGTGCCGAAGAACATCAGGGCCAGCATCGGGAACGCCCACCAGCGATTGCGGCGCAGGCGACGCTGGCGGGAGTCGACCAGGGCAGCCATCTGCTGACGCCGCGCCGGGTCCTCGGGCGGCGGCGCGCCCTTGAGGATCTGGCGTTCCATGCCGGGGATGTCGTCCGGTTCGGTGCCGGAGGCGGTGGCGTCCCGGCGGCGGATGCGCTGGATCAGCCATGGTGTCCAGAACGCCATCGCCACGGCCCCCAGGACAGCCGACGGCCAGCCCGACAGACCGGTGAAGACCAGGCGGACGACGACGCCGATGACCAGCGCGAGCAGGCCGATGGCCCATAAGCCGTCCCGCCGTCGCCGCTTCGGCCGGTCGCTGTGCTGTGCTCTGTCCGTCGTCATCTCCAGCCTTTCCGTGGGCGTTCGCCGGACTCGGTCACCTCGTGTGACCGTCCAGGTACCCGGCCCGCGCGCGTGGATACGTCGGCCGGGACCGAAGCAACCGGTACCTACCGTTCCGGACATGGCGCACACTCCCGCCGAAGCTGTCACCGTCGTGGTCGATCACGTCCTCGCCCGCACCGCCACCTGGACGCGCTGGGACGGATCACCGACGAGCAACTCGACCACTCGCCCCGCACGGGCTGGAGCTTCCGCCAACTTGCCCAGCACCTCGCGGAGTCCGTCTACTACGCGGACGCCGTCGGTGAACTGCCCGCCCTGTGCGGACGCCGTACGTGATTCGTCGCTCACGAACCGTTGACCTCGCCCCGGCACACCTCTACCTTGACGGCGTTCGTCATGTCAGATGTCGTTCGGAATATCGAACCGCACTTCACTTCGAACGTAGTCGCTCGAACAGAGAGGCACCGCATGAGCCGCCGCCGCACCGACGACACCCCCGAAGTGCCGTGTCGCCGCCTGCTGTTGAAGGGCGCCGCGGCCGCCGGCGCCCTCACTGCCGTCCCCGCCGCCGCCCACGCCGCCGCGCCGGCCGCCCCGTACACCAACCCGCTCGTCCGCAACCGGGCCGACCCGCACATCAACCGGCACACCGACGGCCACTACTACTTCACCGCGACCGCCCCCGAGTACGACCGGATCATCCTGCGCCGCTCCCGCACCCTCAACGGGCTGGCGACCGCCGCCGAGTCCGTCATCTGGACCAAGCACACCACCGGTGACATGGGCGCGCACATCTGGGCGCCGGAGATCCACCGGGTCGACGGCAAGTGGTACATCTACTTCGCCGCCGCGCCCGCCGAGAGGGTGTGGGACATCCGGATCTGGGTGCTGGAGAACGCCCACCGTGATCCGTTCCAGGGGGTGTGGAGAGAGATAGGGCAGGTCAAGACCGCCTGGGAGACGTTCTCCCTGGACGCCACCACCTTCACCCACCGCGGCACCCGCTATCTCGCCTGGGCCCAGCACGAGCCGGAGATGGACAACAACACCGCGCTGTGGCTGTCGGAGATGGCGAATCCCTGGACGCTGACGGGGCCGCAGGTCCGGCTCTCCACGCCCGAGTACGCCTGGGAGTGCGTCGGGTTCAAGGTCAATGAGGGGGCGTCCGTCATCCGCCGCAACGGCCGGCTGTTCATGACGTACTCCGCCGCCGCCACCGACGCCAACTACTGCATGGGGCTGCTCACCGCCGACGCGGACGCCGACCTCATGGACCCGGCGAGCTGGGACAAGTCACCGGTCCCCGTCTTCACCAGCAACGACAGCACCGGGCAGTACGGCCCCGGGCACAACAGTTTCACCGTCGCCGAGGACGGCCGTACCGACGTGCTCGTCTACCACGCCCGCCAGTACAAGGAGATCGACGGTGACCCGCTGCACGATCCCAACCGGCACACCCGGGTGCAGCGGCTGGGCTGGCGGCCGGACGGGGCGCCCGACTTCGGGGTTCCGGTCGCGGACACGGTGTGAGGGAGGGGTCGGTGGTGTACGCGGGACTGATGAGGCGTACCGGCAGTACCGGAAGGTCATGGGCCGCCCTGGCGGTGGCCGTCGTGCTGAGCAGTGGCGTGGTGGGGACCGCGGCGCCCGCCCAGGCCCAGTCCCAGGCCCAGGAAGGGCGGCTCGTGCTGGGCAGGGAGAACTGCGTCGCCGGGGTCTGTCACTTCGACGTGCCGGCCGGGACGTACGACGTCCGGGTGCTGCTCGGTGGTGACGCGGCCTCCCGTACGGCGATCGGCGGGGAGACCCGGCGGGCGCTGCTGCCCGAGACGGCGGTGGCGGCGGGGGAGCGGGTGGCCCGGTCCTTCACCGTCGACGTGCGGACACCGGAGGGCGAGCCCGCCGGGCCGGACGGCAGCCCGGGGCTGGACCTGGCCGTCGGCGGTACGGCACCCGCCCTCGCCGGCATCCGGGTCACCCCGGCCCGGCACGCCCGGCAGGTCCTCCTCGTCGGTGACTCCACCGTCTGCGACCAGCCCGCCGAGCCGTACACCGGGTGGGGGCAGCGGCTGCCGCAGTACCTCCGCAAGGGCGTGTCGGTGGCCAACCACGCCGACTCCGGGGAGAGCACCGTCAGTTACCTGGCCGACCCCCGGATGTGGGCCACCGTCCGGCCGCTGATCCGCCCCGGCGACCTGGTGCTGATCCAGCTCGCCCACAACGACAAGACCACGGACGCGGCGACCTACCGGGCCAATCTCCAGACGCTGGTCGACCAGGCACGGGCCGAGGGCGGCCGGCCCGTACTGGTCACGCCGATCGTGCGGCGCTGGTTCAACACCGACGGCACCCTGGACAACGACACCGCCCTCCTGGTCAACGGCCTCGGTGTCGACCACCCGGCCGTGATCCGGTCGCTCGCCGCCGAGCGGAACATTCCCCTGATCGACCTCACCGCCCGCACCAAGGCGCTGGTGGAGTCGCTGGGCGTCGAGGACTCCAAGGCGCTCTACCTCACCGACGAGAAGCGCGACAACACCCACACCTCCGAGTACGGCGCCACCGTGTACGCCGGTCTGGTCCGGGACGCGCTGGCCGGCCTGCACCTGCTGCCGGCCGGCCGGGTCCGGGCCGGCTGACCGGCGGGGCGACGTGTGCTCAGGACGCGCCGGGCCGGTTCGCCGGCGCTACGTTCAGCGCGTCGACCGCCCTTTCCCAGGACGCCTGGAGGCCGCGGGAGGCGCCGGGAGCCGCCGGTGGCCTCCAAGGCGCGGTAACCCTGGAACGTACTGTGCGACAGGCGCCTATCCCACATCGAGGCGAGCGGACGTGTCGACTACGGCCGCCGCTCATCCGTAAGTCGTTCAAGATTCACCTTGCGCATCGATTCTCCTCGGGCGGCCCCCGTACCCCGGTGCGGCCGCGGCGACGCAGCCGCGCAGACGGCGGCCATCCAGGAGGAGCGACATGGGTCACGGGCACGGACATCACCACCATCACGACCACGACCACGGTCACGACCACACGCACGAGACGGCGCCCCTGCCCGCGGCGTTCGACACCTCCGTCCCCGACGAGGCGCTCAGCCCCGAGCAGCAGTCCCGGCGCACCCTGCTGCGCAGAGCCGGTCTGCTCGGCGCCGGTCTGGCCGCGAGCAGCGTGCTGGCCGGCGCCGCGTCCGCCCCCGCCTTCGCCGGCAGCCGGAGCAGCAGCGGCAGTGGCGGCGGCAAGAAGGGCTTCCTGTGGCTGGCCGGTGACCACCACATCCACACCCAGTACAGCAGCGACGGCAAGTACCGGGTCAGCGACCAGGTCCGCCAGGGCGCCCGGCACGGCATGGACTGGCTGGTCATCACCGACCACGGCAGCGCCACCCACGCCAAGATCGGCGTGGAGAAGGTCAACCCGGACATCCAGGACGCCCGCAGCGCCCACAAGGACACCCTCGTCTTCCAGGGCCTGGAGTGGAACATCCCGGCCGCCGAGCACGGCACCGTCTTCGTTCACCCGGGCAAGAACGAGGTCTCCGTCCTCAAGCAGTTCGAGACCGGCTACGACGGCGCGGTCAAGGCCGCCACCGGCTCCTCGCCCGCCAACGAGGCGCTCGCCGTCTCCGGCCTCGCCTTCCTCGCCGACCAGGTCAAGCGGCGCAAGGTCAAGGACGCCCTGATGCTGGCCAACCACCCGGCGCGCAAGGGCATCGACTCCCCGCACGAGATCCGTGCCTGGCGCGACGCCACCTCCGCGAGCCACCGCATCGCCGTCGGTATGGAGGGCGCCCCGGGCCACCAGGCCGGCGGCCTGCCCGCGCCGCTCGGCCCGGGCGGCGCCCGCGGCATCTACAACAACAGCCCGGGTTCGGACTCCTTCGCCGACTACCCGCTGGAGTCCTACCGCACCTGGGGCGGCTTCGACTGGATGACCGCCACCGTCGGCGGCCTGTGGGACAGCCTGCTCGCCGAGGGCAAGCCCTGGTGGATCACCGCCAACTCCGACTCGCACCAGATCTACGGCGACACCGCGGCCCGCGGCGGCGGCGACTTCACCACCAACGGCCGCTACGACGACCCGGTCTACAACGGGCAGATCGACATCACCGAGAACGACTTCTGGCCCGGCTACTACAGCCGCACCCACGTCGGCGCCGAGAACTTCTCCTACGCCGCCGTGATGGACGGCATCCGGGCCGGCCGGGTCTGGGTCGACCACGGCCAGCTCCTCTCCGGCCTCGACGTCCGGGTGTCCGGCGGCAGCCGCTGGGCCACCCTCGGCGGCGCCCTCCAGGTCAAGAAGGGCACCCGCGTCACCCTCAGCGTGGACGTGGCCCTGGCCGGCGGCCCCAACTGGGCCGGCTTCCAGCCCACCCTGGCCCGCGTCGACGTCATCCAGGGCGATGTGACGGGCGAGGTGAAGGACAAGGACACCTTCACCGCCCCGTCCGCCAAGGTCGTCAAGTCCTACGAGGTCAACAAGAACGCCGGCACGGTCACCCTCACCTACGACCTCGGCCGCGTCGACCGCCCCGTCTACCTCCGGCTGCGCGGCACCGACGGCAACCGGTCCGCCGTGGGCGCGATGGGCGCGGCCGTCGACCCGAACGGCCCGGCCATCGACGTCGTCGGCGACGCCGACCCGTGGCAGGACCTGTGGTTCTACTCCAACCCGGTCTGGGTCCTGCCGTCGTGACCCCACCGCCGTACGTCATCGCCGTCGACACCGAGGTGACGACGCTGCGCGACGCCGACCACCTGCTGCGCGAACTGGCCGTCCAACTCCCGGAAACGGACGGCGTGTTCGGCTGCACCCATCTGGTGCGGCAGGGCGGCCGGCGGCGGGTGGCGCTGTCGCTGGGCAGCCGGTCCCGGACCGCGGTCGACACCGCGCGCGACGCGCTCACCGACCGGGGGTACGGCGTGACGGACGGCGCCTGGGACGACCGGGGGCGGGCGGTGCTCTACCCGGGCGCCGCCGCCCTGACCGGCACGCTCACCGTCGCGGAACTGCTGGACCGCTCCGCGATCGAACGGGTCCGTATCCTCGGCACCCCCGGCGACCCCGACCCCGGCACCCGCCTCGTCACCCGGGAGTTCGTCCGCCCCCAGTGGGAGAACGGCGAACTGGTCCTCGCCGCCATGCCGCACATCGGCGGCACCCTCGTACCGTTCGAGGACCCGGCCCCGACCCCCTGCTGCGCGGACCACTGACAGCACGTAAGCGGACCACTGACGGCACGTAAAGCGCTTCCGGTCCCTTCCCCGCCCGTCCTACGGTGATCCGGCACACCACGACGGGGGGAAGGGACCGGGTGACGTACGAGGCACACCGTCCGAAGACCGGACGGGCGGCGGGCCCCGGCCCGCGCCC
Organism: Streptomyces sp. JW3; assembly: GCF_052216785.1. NCBI lineage: Bacteria > Bacillati > Actinomycetota > Actinomycetes > Kitasatosporales > Streptomycetaceae > Streptomyces > Streptomyces sp. JW3. Next base: position 8,570 of record NZ_JBQOUX010000137.1, read on the forward strand.
GCTGTGGCGGCAACGCGACTTCGGCGTCTTCTGGGCCGCCCAGACCCTCTCCGTCCTCGGCGACTCCTTCGCCCTGATCGCCCTGCCGCTGCTGGTCCTGGAGGCCACCGGCTCGATCGCCCGGATGGGCCTGCTGACCGCCGTGGGCGGCGCGGCCTCCGTGCTGGCGGCGGTGTTCGCCGGAGCCGTCGTCGACCGCGTCGACCGCCGCAGACTGCTGATCGGCTGCGACCTCGTCCGCATGCTCCTGTACGGACTGATCCCGGCGGTGTGGCTGTTCGGACCGCAGTTGTGGCTGCTGTACGCCGTCCTGCCGCTGTGCGAGGCGGTCGGCATGTTCTTCGCCGTCGGCTACGTCACCGTGGTGCGCGGCCTGGTCGGCACCGACCGGCTCACCGAGGCCAACGGCCGGCTGAACGCGACCGCCGCCGCGGCCGGCGTCCTCGGGCCACTGTGCGCCGGGCTGGTGGCCGCCTGGTCGGGCCCCGCCGCCGCCATCGGCGTGGACGCCGGCAGCTTCGGCGTCTCGGCCGGCTGCCTGCTCCTCGTACGGTTCACCGCCCGAGCCGCCGACGACGCGCCGCGGAAACGGCCCGGCCTGTGGGGAGACCTGCGGACCGGGGTGGGCTTCCTGTACCGGCAGCCGGTGCTGCGCGCCCTCACCGCCCTGCTGTTCGGCTTCAGCTTCCTCACCCTCGGCCTGAACGACCTGGTCATCTACCACCTCAAGCACGACCTCGGCCACGACGACCACACCGTCGGCGTGGTCATGGCGGCCGGCGCCCTCGGCACCATCACCGGGGCGCTGCTGGTCGCCCGGGTACGCCGCCGGCTCGGCTTCGGCCGCACCTGGACCGGCGCCGTCGCGGTGTGCGGACTGGCCTTCGCGGGCCTCGGCCTGGTGCGCGAGGCGTCAGCCGTGGCCCTGCTGAGCGCGGCCTTCCTGGCCTGCGTCGGCATGGCGGGCACCTGCTCGATGTCGCTGCGGCAGGAGGTGACCCCGGAACACCTGCTGGGCCGGGTCACCGCCGCCTTCTGGACCCTGCACTACGCGGCGGCGCCGCTCGGCGCGGCCGTGCTGACCTGGGCGGCACAGCGGCGCGGCACCGCCCCGGTGGCCCTGGTGGCGGGCGCCTGCTGCGTACTGATCGCGCTGGCCGGCCTGTTCACACCGATCCGGCGGTTCGGCCGGCCAGCACCTCGCCGACGAACGCGTTGGTGAACTTCCCCGCCGGGTCCAGCCGAGCCACCAGCGCCCGGAAGTCGCCGAGCCGCGGATACAGCTCGCGCAGCCGGGCCGGCCCGGTGGCGAACACCTTCCCCCAGTGCGGGCGGGCCGCGAACCCGTCCAGCGCCTCCTCCACCCGCCGCACCACCGGCAGCACCGCCGCCGTGTCCGGCACCCAGGTGAAGTGCGCCGCCACCGTGTCCCGCCCGTACGCCGGGCTCAGCCACTGGGTGTCGGCGGCGACCGTGCGCCACTCGCAGGTCTGCGTCACCGGCGCCAGCACGTCCCGTATCGCGTCCAGCGCGCGGATCGCGTCCAGGGCGTGCTCGCGCGGCAGCAGGTACTCCGACTGGAGTTCGGCGCCGCTGCTCGGCGTGAACTCGGCCCGGAAGTGCGGCAGCCGCTCGTGCCACGGCCCCGGCACGCCGAACTGCTCGGTGCAGTTCTCCGCCGGCATCCCCGGCACCGGATGGGTCTTCCCGGTCGCCGGGGCCGCGTACGGGAAGTCCGGCAGCGGCTGATCCGTCCGCCGCTTCAGCCACACCTGCCGGAAGCCCGGCGCCCGCCAGTCGGTGAACAGGCTCACGCTGTACGCCGACGCCAGCACCTCGTCCAGCGGCGCGCTGAGCGGCAGCTCGGTGAAGACGTGCTGCTCGACCTCGTAGGCCGGCTCCAGGCCGAGCGTGAGGGAGGTCACCACACCGAGCGCGCCCAGCGAGGTCACCGCACCGCCGAACCGCTCGTCCCCCCGCGCGATCCGCACGCTCCTGCCGTCGGCCGTGACGAGTTCCACCTCGCGCACCGCCGAGGCCAGTGAGCCGTTGGTCACCCCCGAGCCGTGGGTGCCGGTCGCCACCGAACCGGCCACCGAGATGTGCGGGAGCGAGGCCATGTTGGGCAGCGCCAGACCGTGCCCGTGCACCACCCGGGCCAGCTCCGCGTACCGCACACCACCGCCCACCCGGACCGTACCGGCGGCCCGGTCCACGTCGATCTCGGGCGGCAGGTCCGCCAGCGACAGCAGTACGCCGTCGGCGCCCGGCTCGGCGATGTCGTTGAAGGAGTGCCCGCTGCCCAGCACCCGCACCCGGGCACTGCCGGCCACCAGCGCCCGCACGGCGTCGACCGAGTGCGGCCGGTGCAGTTCCTTGGCCGTGTAGGTGATGTTGCCGGCCCAGTTGGTCACGGTGGTGTCGGTCATCCCGCAGCCTCTCCCTGAAGATCGGTGGGGACCAGGAGCCCCCGGCGGAAACCTACCTGGCACGCCGAGAGGGCCCCCGGCGGGGAGGACGCGCGGGCGGGGGCATACCGTGAGAAGTCGAACGCGAGCCGGGAGGAGACACAGGATGGGCAGCCGTACCGCGCTGGTCGAGGATCTGATGGAGCGCTTCCCGCACGTACCACGGGAAGCGGTCTTCAAGGAGGACCTGCTCCGCGGCGGGGTGGCCTTCGACCCCAGCGCCCTGTCCGACAACGAGGACGGCGAGGTCAAGCCGAAGTCGTACTTCATCTTCTCCTTCGACCACGGCACCCTGCCCGAACTGGGCGAGGCCGCGCTGCGCCGCCCGCCCGAGGAGATCATCCTCACCGGCGGCCCCTACGACCTGCGCCGCACCGTCGTCTCGGTCCGGGTCAACCCGTCCTCGCCGTACCGGGTCGCCGCCGACGAGCACAACGTCCTCGGCCTCTACCTGGACGGCAAGCGGATCGCGGACGTCGGCGTGCCGCCGATGCCCGAGTACTACCGGCACAAGCTCTCCAACGGGAAGTCGGTCATGGAGGTGGCCCCGACCATCCAGTGGGGCTACCTGATCTATCTGACCGCGTTCCGGGTCTGCCAGTACTTCGGCGCCAAGGAGGAGTGCCAGTACTGCGACATCAATCACAACTGGCGCCAGCACAAGGCGGCGGGCCGGCCGTACACGGGCGTCAAGGACATCGACGAGGTCCTCGAAGCGCTCGACATCATCGACAAGTACGACACCGCCAAGATCTCCACCGCGTACACGCTCACCGGCGGCGCGATCACCTCCAAGGTCCAGGGGCTGGACGAGGCGGACTTCTACGGGCGCTACGCCAAGGCCATCGAGGAGCACTTCCCGGGCCGCTGGATCGGCAAGGTGGTCGCCCAGGCGCTGCCCAAGCCCGACGTCCAGCGGTTCAAGGACTACGGCGTGCAGATCTACCACCCCAACTTCGAGGTGTGGGACGAGTACCTGTTCAAGATGTACTGCCCCGGCAAGGAGCGGTACGTCGGCCGGGACGAGTGGCACCGGCGCATCCTGGACTCCACCGAGGTCTTCGGCGCGCGCAACGTGATCCCCAACTTCGTCGCGGGCGTCGAGATGGCCGAGCCGTTCGGCTTCAAGACGGTCGACGAGGCGATCGAGTCGACCACCGAGGGCCTGCGCTTCTTCATGTCGCACGGCATCACGCCCCGGTTCACCACCTGGTGCCCCGAGCCGACCACGCCGCTCGGCAAGACCAACCCCGACGGCGCGCCGCTGGAGTACCACATCCGGCTGCTCCAGGCGTACCGGCAGACCATGGAGGACTACGGCCTCTCCTCGCCCCCCGGCTACGGCCCGCCCGGCGCCGGCAACGCGGTCTTCTCCGTCAGCTCCTTCATGGACAGCCTCCCGGCGGACGCGCCCGTCGAGGTGTGACGCCGACCTGACGGAGGGGGCGCCCAGCGCTTCGGTCCGGTACGCGCGGGCGTACGCCCGGCGGCCGGGTCGTCGCCGTTGTGTGCTCCGACGCTTGTCAGGCGCGCCGGGCCCGTGGCAAGCTCGCCCCTTGCCGCGAGGTATTCACAACTCCACCGTCGGCGTGGTGAGTTGGCCTCGCCCGTGGACGCGGGAGTTCCATGTCCGACCTGCCGATGCCCCAGGACGCCGCCGCGGCCGCGCAGTTCGCCGACTGCTGGGACCCGGTCCTCGCCTACGCCGACCTGTGCACCGCCGGTTCCGCGGCGGCCGCCCGGCTGGCCACGGAGGCGTTCACCCGGGGCCTGCGGGAGGCGCACGGCGCCGGTTCCGCCCGCGCCGCGTCCGGCACCGGCCGCCGCCCGGTCCGGCTGCTGCCCCGTATCCCCGCGCTGCTGACCGCCGTACGTGTCACGGCGGCGTCCTGGGAGGCCACCGGCCGGGGCGACGACCTCGCCCCCGACTTCCGCCGCTGGCTCAACTCCGCCCGCGCCGCCCGCTACACCGGCCCGCCCTCCCGCCGCCCGCTCGCGCTGCGCGCCCTGCGGGACATGCAGTCCCCGGACGCCGAACTGCTCTGGCTGGCCGAGGTGGAGGCGCTGCCGCTGCCGGTGGTGGCCCGTCGGCTCGGTCTCGACCCGGCCGCCACGACCGCCGAACTCGCCCAGGCCCGCGATCTCTTCCGGGACCGCTGCCGCCGTGACCACCTCGACGGCCGGGCCGGGGAGGGGTGCGGTGCCGATGGGCGGTTGTGGGGGGAGGGCGCCCTGGGAGCGGGGGAGGTGGCTGCCTGCGGTGCGGGGGAGGGAGCCGGCCCGGATGCCGGGGAGGTGGCCGGCCCGGACGCAGCGGAAGCAGCCGCGTCCGGCATCGGAGGCGGGGCGGCCACGCCGGGCGCCGGGGAAGCGGCCGCGTCCGGCGTCGGCGGGCCGGCTGTCCCGGGTGCCGGGACCGGGGCGGAGATGTCCCGTCACCTCGCCGGGTGCGCCGACTGCGCCGAGGCGGCGGGCTGTCTGCGCACCGACCCCGGTGCCGTGTCCGCGGCCCTGGCCGACGGCGTGATCGGCTGGGGCGGCCTCGCCTATCTGGAACGCCGCCGCCGGGCCGCCGAGGTGCGCCGCGCCGCCGGCCGTCCGGCCCCGCCCGACGAGGACTGCGCCCCGCCGGACCACGGCACCCGCCGGACCCGGGCCGTACGCGGCGGCCTCCTCGCCACCGCCGCGCTGATCTCCCTGCTGGCTCTCACCGCCTCCCTGCGCCCCTTCGGCGACACCGCGGACGCCGGCCACGACACCGCCGCCACGGCCGCCCCGACCGCCACGGCGGGCCGCCGGCCGCTGCCCGCCGCACCGCCGGCGTCCACCACCGCCCCGGAAGCCACCCCCGACGGCTCCCGGACCCCCACCGGCACCACCCGGCGCGCCCCGGAACCGAAACCGCAGGGCACCGGCACCGCCCCGCCCACGCCCACCCCCACCACCGCGCCGGTCACCGTCCCGACCCCCTCGGCCACGGCCACCACGCCGGCCTGCGAGATCCACTACGACCTGGTCAACCAGTGGCCCGACGGCTTCCAGGCCACCGTCACCCTCACCACCCCCGAGGCCCTCGACACCTGGCGGGTCTCCTGGACCTTCCCCGACGGCCAGCGCATCACCCAGATGTGGGACGCGACCCCGTCCCAGGACGGCTCCCGGGTCACCGTCACGGCCGCCGCCTACAACGTCGCGGTACCGGCCGGCGGCACGCTGTCGTTCGGCTTCCTGGCCGCGTGGTCGGGCCACAACGAGGCACCGGGGGCGTTCACACTGAACGGACGGACCTGCGCCGGCGGGTGAGACCGGCCGCGTCCGGCACGGCGGTCACGAGACGGACATTCCGCCGGGCGAGGTGACACCCCCGACTGAGGCCGGGAGCCCCACCTCGCCCGGACCTCCCGTTCCGCTACGAGGCGACCGGGGACTCGTCGGCGGCCTCCGTGACGAAGGACTCGACCGCCGCCGCGTCGACCCCCAGCGCGGACAGCACCCCCGCACCGGCCTCCTCCTCCAGCAGCCCCAGCAGCACATGGCCGGTGCTGACCCCGTCCTCGTCGAGCCGCAGGGCCACCCGCGACGCGAGTTCGAGCGCCTTCTTGGCGCGGGCGCCGTAGGGGATCAGCACCGGATCGGCGTCGGAGCGCGCCGGCAGGGCGGCCACCACCGTGTCCCGCGCCTGGTCGAGGTCGACGTCCTGTGCGCGCAGCGCGTCGACCGCGCTGCCCTCGGTGCCGAGCAGGCCGAGGACCAGGTGCGCGGGGACGATCTCGGCGTTGCCGGCCACCTTGGCCTCGTTCATGCCGGCGATGATCGCGCTGCGGGCGGGCTGGGAGAACTTCTCGAACACGTTCGACCGCTTGGCGTCGGGCTTGCCGACGAACCGCTTCTGGGCGGCCTGCCGGGTGACGCCCATGCTGCGGCCGATGTCGGTCCAGGACGCGCCGGAACGCCGGGCCTGGTCGACGAAGTGACCGATGAGATGGTCGGCCACCTCGCCGATGTGATCGGCCAGCAGCACCGCGCCGGCCAGCTGGTCGAGGGCGTTGGTGTGGTTCTCGGTGATCGCCGAGATCAGCTCGTCGAGCTTGACCGGCGGAGTAATCTGCGTCATGTGTCAACCCTAGGTTGTCAGTCCTGTACTGTCAACCTTGGGTTGTCACTCGCGCCGACCGCGACGTGTCGCCGATTGCCCGCGGCCCGGCAGGCCGCGTCGAGCAGGAAGGTCTTGCCCTGCCTGCGCCGGCCGGACACCACGCCGAGCGTCGCTCCCGGCTGTTCGTCTTCGACGAAGCGAGTCAGTGCCGACCACTCGTAGTGGGTTCTGTTTCGGCGCGACCGAGGCCGCCGATGCCGAGTCCCTGCGGCGTATCAGCGCCGCACTCACCGCGCATGTGCGGCCCGCCGGTCCGTACCACTTCGCCGACTGGGCCGAGGCCGTGGACGCGCTCCTCGCGCTGGGCAGCGAGCGGCCCGTGCCTGTAGTGATCGATGAGTTTCCGTACCTCGCCAAGGCGAACCCGGAACTTCCCTCGATCATCCAGGAAGCCCTGCGGACTCTGCGCGACCAGCGCAGCGGTTCCCGCACCCGGCTGCTGCGGTGCGGCTCGGCATCGTCGTACATGAGAAGGCTGCCGGCCGGCAACGCACCACTGCGTGGCCGTGCGGGGCTGGAGTTGGTGGTCCGCCCTCTCGACCACCGTCTGGCGGCCGCAGCGGTGTCGTCGACGCACCCAGCACCGGCCGGGCCGGCAGCCGCGTCGCCACGGTGCGGCATTCCCAAGACTGAAGGGCGGTGCCGGAAAATGGCTGGCGCATAACCAAGAGGGGCGGTTAGGTTAAGCGCGATCCGGTGGTCACTCTGACCGCCGGTACTCGTACCACGTGATCTGGGAGGTGTTGACCGATGGCTGTCGTTGAGATGGGCGCTGCCCGCATCCGGAAGTTCGTCAAGTCCACCTCCGTGGCCGCCGGCTGACCTCACTCCTTCCCGCGTCCGTGTGCGCGGTGCCGGGGCCACCCTTGTGAAGGGTCACCCCTTGTCTTCCTCCTCTTTCCAGAGTTCGTCTTCCTCGCATCCGCTCACGCCGTACGGCTGGGACGCGGGCTGGGAGGCCGAGTTCGCCCCGTATGCCGAGCAGGGTCTCCTGCCCGGCCGCGTCGTCCGGGTCGACCGCGGTCTCTGCGATGTCGTCACGTCGGCCGGCATGGTCCGGGCCGATACCGAGTTCGTCGTCCCGCGTGATCCGATGAAGGTCGTGTGCACGGGGGACTGGGTCGCCGTCGACCCCGATGGCGGCGACCCGCGGTACGTGCGGACGCTGCTGCCGCGCCGTACCGCCTTCGTCCGTTCCACCTCCTCCAAGCGGTCCGAGGGGCAGATCCTCGCCGCCAACGTCGACCACGCCGTCGTCGCCGTCTCCCTCGCCGCCGAACTCGACCTCGCCCGGGTCGAACGGTTCCTCGCGCTGGCCTGGGAGTCCGGCGCCCAGCCCGTCGTCGTGCTCACCAAGGCCGACCTGGTGCCCGACCCGGTCACGCTGGCGCACCTCGTGCAGGACGTCGAGGCCAGCGCGCCCGGGGTGCCGGTGCTGCCGGTCAGTGCCGCGCTGGGGGAGGGGCTCGACGTCCTTGGTGCCGTCGTGTCCGGTGGTACCGCCGTGCTGCTCGGGCAGTCCGGCGCGGGCAAGTCCACCCTCGCCAACGCGCTGCTCGGCGCCGACGTCATGGACGTACAGGCGATCCGGGACGTCGACGGCAAGGGGCGGCACACCACCACCACCCGCAATCTGCTCGTGCTGCCCGGCGGGGGCGTGCTGATCGACACGCCGGGACTGCGCGGGGTCGGGCTGTGGGACGCCGGGCACGGGGTGGGGCAGGTGTTCGCCGAGATCGCGGAGCTGGGGGAGCGGTGCAGGTTCCACGACTGCGCTCACGAGAGTGAACCGGGGTGTGCGGTGCTGGCCGCCGTGGCGGGCGGTGAGCTGCCCGACCGGCGGCTGGAGAGTTACCGCAAGCTGCTGCGGGAGAATCAGCGGATCGTCGCCAAGACCGATGCCCGGGTCCGGGCCGAGCTGCGGAAGGAGTGGAAGCGGCGGGGCGCCGAGGGGCGGGCGGCCATGGCGGCCAAGCGGGGGCGGGCCCACTAGCGGTCCCACGGGTCCCCGACTTTCCCGCAGTCCCTGGGCTGCCATGGACTCGATGTCCGATTTCCGCCAGCCCGGAGCCGTGGGCCGACGGAGACTGGGGGGCATGAAGGGCGACGACGACAGCAGGTACGCGGCGGTGCGGAGCCGGGACGGCCGGTTCGACGGGGCGTTCTTCTTCGGGGTCCGGACCACCGGTGTGTACTGCCGGCCGAGCTGTCCGGCCCGTACGCCGCACCGCCGCAACGTGCGGTTCTTCGCGACGGCCGCCGCCGCGCAGGGCGCCGGGTTCCGGGCCTGCCGGCGGTGCCGGCCGGACGCCGTGCCCGGCTCGGCCCAGTGGGACGTGCGCGCCGACGCCGTGGGCCGGGCCATGCGGCTGATCGGTGACGGCGTCGTCGACCGGGAAGGGGTGGCCGGGCTGGCCGCCCGGCTCGGCTACAGCAGCCGGCAGGTGCAGCGCCAGCTCACCGCCGAGCTGGGCGCCGGGCCGGTCGCCCTGGCCCGCGCCCAGCGGGCGCACACCGCGCGGATCCTGCTCCAGACCACCGGCCTGCCGGTCACCGAGGTGGCGTTCGCCGCCGGGTTCAGCAGTGTCCGGCAGTTCAACGACACCGTCCGCGGCGTGTACGCGGACACGCCGAGCGGGCTGCGCGCCGCCGCCCCGGCACGCGACCGGGCCGGGGCCGCGGAGGCCGGCGCCGGGATACCGCTGCGGCTGGCCCACCGCGGGCCCTACCCGGCCGGGCCCGTCTTCGACCTGCTCCAGCGGGAGGCCCTGACCGGGGTGGAGGAGGTGAGCGGGCCGCGGGGGCGGCGGGTCTACCGGCGGACGCTCCGGCTGCCCTACGGCACCGGCGTCACCGCCGTCGCCGAACGGCCGGGCGGACCGGGGAAGGGCTCCCGCCCCGGCGGGTGGCTCGACGCCCGGCTGCTCCTCACCGACCTCCGTGACCTGACCACCGCCGTCCGGCGGCTGCGCCGGCTGTTCGACCTGGACGCCGACCCGTACGCCGTCGACGAACGGCTCGGCGCCGACCCGCGCCTCGCCCCCCTGGTCGCCGCCCGCCCCGGACTGCGCTCCCCGGGCACCGCCGACCCCGCGGAACTGGCGGTCCGGGCGCTGGTGGGGCGGCCGGCGGCCGAACGGCTCGTCGCGCGGTACGGCAAGCGGCTCGACGCGCCCCGCGGCGGCCTCACCCACCTCTTCCCGGAACCCGCCACGATCGCCGGGGCCGAGCCGCACGGCACCCTCGGCGCGCTCACCGCCGCCCTCGCCGACGGCACCGTACGCCTCGACCCGGGCGCCGACCGGGACGCCGCCGAGGCCGCCCTGCTCGCCCTGGACGGCATGGACCCGGCCACCGTCGCCGCCGTCCGCACCCGCGCCCTCGGCGACCCGGACGCGGCCCCGCCCGGCGCCGACGTCCCCGACAGCTGGCGCCCCTGGCGCTCGTACGCCCTGAACCACCTGCGCGCAGCGGGAGAATGGAGGGGCCGACCATGACCGACATCCGTGGCTACTGGCCCGAGCTGGCGAGCCCGCTCGGGCCGCTGCTGCGCACCGCCGCCCCGGACGGGGCACTGACCTCGCTGTCCGTGCCCGGACAGAAGGGCGGGCGGACCGCCCTGGACAGTGCGCCGGGCCGGCGGGCCGACCCCGGGCCGTTCCGGGCCGCCGCCGAGCAGTTCGGTGCCTACTTCGCCGGGGAGCCGACCGTGTTCCGGCTGCCGCTGCGCGCCACCGGCACCGCCTTCCGGGCCAGGGTCTGGGACGCCCTCGACGCCGTGCCCTACGGCACCACCACCACCACGTACGGCGAGATCGCCGCCCGGGTCGGCGCCGCGCGCGCCGCCGTACGGGCGGTCGGC
>NZ_JBQOUX010000138.1:0-18479 GCF_052216785.1 Streptomyces sp. JW3
GCCGCTTGACCGGCGTGGCGTGCCGGCGAGGCGCGAGCGCGTGCCGCCGTGCCGGGGACGAGGGAGGGGCGTGGGGGTGGTCGCCGGTCACGCCCGTCGCCCGCTACCGTGCCGCCATGACGACGACCGACGGCACCCCCGACGCCCACCCCCGCTTCGCCGAAGCCCTCACCGCCCTCGGCCTGGCCGACCTCACCGCGCGGATCCGCCGCTTCCCGGAGGCCACCCGCACCGCCGCCGAGGCCGCCGCCGCGATCGGCTGCGAGCTGAGCCAGATCTGCAAGTCACTGATCTTCGCGGCGGACGGCGTACCGGTGCTGGTCCTCATGGACGGCGCCTCCCGCGTCGACGTGGAACTGGTCCGGCGGGAACTCGGCGCCGGCCAGGTCACCCGGGCCAAGGCCGACGTCGTACGGGAGACCACCGGGTACGCCATCGGCGGCGTCCCGCCCTTCGGGCACCGCACCGCCACCCGTGTCCTCGCCGACCGCTCCCTGCTCGCCCACGACCTGGTCTGGGCCGCCGCCGGCACCCCGTACACCGTCTTCCCGATGCCCCCGAAGGACCTCGTCGCCCACGCCGGCGCGACCCTCGTGGACGTGCGCGAACCCTCCGTCCGGTAGCACCCTGGAAACAGGGGCGGGCGAAAAGGGGCCCACGGAGGTGAAGCCATGACGCACACACCGGTCGGATGGCACGTCGAGGTCGAGTTCACGGAGGACGACACGCACACCCGGGCGGTCGCGCTGGTGCGGACCGCCGACGGTACGGAGCTACGGGCGCACGGGCACGCCAGCCGGCACCGCGCCGACAGCCGGCAGCCGCGCGTCGGCGAGGAGGTCGCCGGGGCACGGGCGCTGAACGAGCTGGCGATGCGGCTGCTCGACAAGGCGCACAAGGAGATCGACGAGGCGTCGGGGAGGGAGTCGCACCCCATCCACGTATGAGACCCACGCAGGAGACCCACGTGTGGGCTATCCCCGGCCGGACAGTGCCGCCCGTACCGCCCGGATCAGCGCCTGCGCCCGCGGGTCCGCCGTCACCGTCCCGCGGAAGCCGTTGGTGACGTAGCCGAAGGCGATGCCCGACTCCGGGTCGGCGAAGCCGAGGGCGCCGCCGCGGCCCGGGTGGCCGAAGGAGCCGGGGGACAGCAGCGGCGCCGCGCCGCCGTGCAGCATGTAGCCCAGGCCGAAGCGGGTGCCGACGACCAGGACCCGGTCGGGGCCGGCCGACTCCTCGGTGCGGGCCACCGCCGTCGTCGCCGGGTCGAACAGCCGGACGCCGTCGACCTCGCCGGTCAGCGCCGCGTAGAAGCGGGCCAGTGCGTCGGCGGTGGCGATGCCGTTGGTGGCGGGCAGCGCCGCCGCCCGGTACGCGGGGTCGTTCTGGTCGGGGAACGGCGTGATCGCGCCGAAAGCCCGGCGGGTGACGGAGCCCGGATCGTCGTAGGCGGCGGTGACGGAGCGCTTCGGGCGCATCCGCAGCCCGCCGGCGGGGGGTTCCGGGTCGTCGAGGCGTCCCACGCGGCCCGCGCGGGCGGCCGCCTCCTCGGCCGCCGGGAGGCCGAGCCACAGGTCGAGGCCGAGCGGGCGGGCCAGCTCGGCCGCGATCCACTCGCCGGTGCCGCGGCCGGTCACCCGGCGGACCAGGCCGTCCAGCAGCCAGCCGTAGGTCAGCGCGTGGTAGCCGTGGTCGGTGCCCGGCTCCCAGACGGGGGCCTGGGCGGCGACCGCCGCCGGCCCGCGCAGCGGGTCCAGGGCCTCGTCGGGAGTCAGCGGACGGTCGAGGAGGGGGAGGCCGGACCGGTGGTTCAGGACGTGCCGGACCAGCAGCCGTTCCTTGCCGTGCGCCTTGAACTCCGGCCAGTACGCGGCCACCGGCGCGTCCAGGTCCAGGTCCCCGCGCTGATGCAGCAGCAGCGGTACGGCGGCGGCGACGCCCTTGGTGGCGGACCGGACCACCTGGGCGGTGCCGCGCCGCCAGGGCTCGGTGCCGTCGATGTCCCGGGTGCCGGCCCACAGGTCGACGACCTTGTGGCCGTCGCGGTAGACGGCGACGGCGGCGCCCCGGTCGCCGCGCGTCTCGAAATTGCGTACGAACGCGGCCCGGACCGGTTCGAAGCCCTCGGCCACGCTGCCCTCTATGCGCACGTCCGCCGTCATGCCGTCGGCACCGAGCGCGGGTCGAACCCGAAGGGCAGTTCGAGGCGGTGGGCGCGCATCAGGGCGTCATCGGCGAGCAGGTCGGCGGTCGGGCCGTCGGCCGCGATCACCCCGTCGCTGAGGATCAGGGCGCGGGGGCAGAGCTGAAGGGCGTAGGGCAGGTCGTGGGTGACCATCAGGACCGTGACGTCGAGCGAGAGCAGGATGTCGGCGAGTTCGCGGCGGGCGGCCGGGTCCAGGTTGGAGGACGGCTCGTCCAGGACCAGGATCTCCGGTTCCATCGCGAGGACCGTCGCCACCGCGACCCGGCGGCGCTGCCCGAAGGAGAGGTGGTGCGGGGGACGGTTCTGGAAGCCGGCCATGCCGACCTGGGCCAGGGCCCGGTCCACCCGTTCCTCCAGCGCGGCCCCCTTCAGTCCGGCCGCCGCCGGTCCGAACGCCACGTCCTCCCGGACCGTCGGCATGAAGAGCTGGTCGTCGGGGTCCTGGAAGACGATGCCGACCCGGCGCCGGATCTCGGCCATGTGCCGTTTGTCCACCGGCTGCCCGGCGACCGTCACCGTGCCCGCGCCGCCGGTCAGGATGCCGTTGAGGTGCAGTACGAGGGTCGTCTTGCCGGCGCCGTTCGGGCCGAGCAGGGCGACGCGTTCACCGCGCGCGATCGAGAAGTCCACGCCGAACAGGGCCTGATGCCCGTCGGGGTAGGCGAAGGCGAGGCCGGAGACCTCCAGGGAAGCAGTCGTCACAGGGTCCATCCCAGCAGACAGACCAGCAGCGCGGCACACGGGAGGGCCAGTGCGTACGACCACTGGGCCCGGGACGCGGTCACCTCGTCGATGACCGGCATCGAACCGGCGTAGCCGCGGCTGACCATCGCCAGATGGACGCGTTCGCCGCGTTCGTAGGAGCGGATGAACAGCGCCCCGGCGGATTTCGCCAGCACCCCCCAGTGCCGTACGCCGCTGGCCTCGAAGCCGCGCGACTCCCGGGCGATCCGCATCCGCCGCATCTCGTCCGTGATGACATCGCCGTAGCGGATCATGAAGGACGCGATCTGGACCAGGAGCGGCGGGAGCTTGAGGCGCTGCAGGCCGAGGAGGAGTTCGCGCAGTTCGGTGGTGGCGGCCAGCAGCACCGAGGCGGCGACCCCCAGGGTGCCCTTGGCCAGCACGTTCCAGGCGCCCCACAGGCCGTTCACGCTCAGCGACAGGCCCAGTACGTGCACCCGGTCTCCCTCGGCCACGAACGGCATCAGCACCGCGAACGCGACGAACGGCACCTCGATCAGCAGGCGTTTGAGCAGGAAGGCGGGCGGCACGCGGGCCGCGTGGGCGACCGAGGCGAGCAGCAGCGCGTAGAGGGCGAAGGCCCACATCGCCTCGCGCGGGGTGGACACCACGACCACGACGAAGGCGAAGGTCGCGGCGAGCTTGGTGTGCGGGGGCAGCCCGTGCACGGGGGAGTGCCCGTGCCGGTAGAGGCGATGGGCGTGTCCGGCGCCCATGTCAGACGCTCGTGCTGGTCGCGGCGGCGTCGGCGGTGCGGCGCCGGCGCAGTGTCCAGAACACCGCGCTGCCCGCGACGACCGTGACGCCCACGCCGATCACGCCGGCGAGGCCGCCGGAGAGCCGGGCGTCGGTGATGTCCTTGACGCCGTAGTCGGCGAGCGGCGAGTCGGCGGCGGCGTGCTCCTCGGCCTTGGCGTCGATGCCCTTGTCGGCGGCGACCTTCTCCAGGCCGTCGGGGCTGGCGGAGGCGTAGAAGCTGACGAAACCGGCGAGGACCACGGAGAGGGCCAGGCCGGTGAGCCACACCTTGCGGTGCGAGCGCCGGGCCGCCACCGGGGCCGGCCCGGCGGCGGGCGCGTCGACGAGTTCGCCGCCCACCCGCAGCTTGAGCTGCTGCGTCAGGCCCCGCGCGCCGTACACCAGGTCCGGGCGGACGGCGATGACGGCGCCGACGGTGAGCGCGGTGATCACGGCCTCGCCGATGCCGATCAGCACGTGCACGCCGATCATGGCGGTGGCGACCTTGCCGATGGAGACGTCGGTGGTGCCGCCGACCCAGTAGATGAGGGTGAAGGCGACGGCGGCGGCCGGGACGGAGAGCAGCGCGGCGAGGAACGAGGCGACGGTCACCGAGCGGCGGGTGCGCGGCAGCACCTTCACCAGGCCCCGGAAGACGGCGTAGGCGACGACCGTGGTGACGATCGCCATGTCGGTGATGTTGACGCCGAGCGCGGTCAGACCGCCGTCCGCGAACAGGATGCCCTGCATGAGCAGGACCACGGAGACGCAGAGGACCCCGGTATAAGGGCCGACGAGTATCGCCGCCAGCGCGCCGCCGAGCAGGTGTCCGCTGGTTCCGGCCGCGACCGGGAAGTTCAGCATCTGCACGGCGAAGATGAACGCCGCGACCAGGCCGGCCAGCGGCGCGGTCCGTTCGTCCAGTTCCTTGCGCGCGCCGCGCAGGCTGAGCGCTACGGCGCCGGCGGCGACGACACCGGTGACCGCGGAGGTCGGGGCGTTGATGAATCCGTCAGGTACGTGCACCAGTCGATGATACGGAGTAGTTGCAACCTCTGCGCAAGAGCGAGGTGAACGCTCCGAGGGCATCAATCGTGAAATATGGGACATTGGGACAAGGGTCGAGGTGAAGGAGCCGGTCGATGTCGGTGGTCGAGCAGTACGCGCGGGTCCAGGTCCTCACCGACGTGGACGACGGCCGGTGCATACCGGTGGTGCTCCGCTACGACCCCGAGGACGACCCCCGGTCGGTACGGATCGGGCTGCCCGGCCCGCGGTACTTCACCTTCGCCCGCGAACTGCTGGAGCGGGGGCTGCGGGCGCCGGCCGGCACCGGTGAGGTGCGGGTGTGGCCGTGCGGACGGGTGCGGGCCGTGGTGGAGTTCCACCCGGGGCAGGGCGGCTGCTCGGTGGTCCAGTTCGACGCGGGCGACCTGCTGCGGTTCCTCAAGAGGACCTACGCGGCGGTCGCCGAACCCGTCCCGCGCTGAACCGTCAGCCGCCCGCCTTCAGCAGCGCCGCCACGATCGGGCCCGCCGTGTCGCCGCCGTGTCCGCCGGCCCGCACCACGCCCGCCGCGGCCAGGTCGTCCGCGTACGCGGTGAACCAGCCGTTCGGCTTCTTCTGCCCGTCGACCTCCGCCGACCCGGTCTTCGCGCCGGCGTCCCCGCCGACCCCGGCCATCGCCTCCGCCGCCGTGCCGTAGTCGGCCGTGTAGGCCATCAGCTCGCGCAGCTGGGCCAGGGTGCCGGCGGACATGGTGCGGGCGGCGGTGGCCAGTTCCCGGTCGTCCACCGAGGGGGCCACCAGGTACGGCTGGTGGAAGGTGCCGGTCTTCACCGTCGCCGCCACCGACGCCATGTTCAGCGGGTTCATCCGCACCCCGCCCTGTCCGATCAGCGAGGCCGCCTTCTGCGCGTCGCTCTGCACCGGGACCGCGCCGTCGAAGGACGACACCCCGATCGCCCAGTTGTTCAGGCCGAGGCCGAAGACCTCCTGGGCCTGCCGGGTCAGGTCGTCGTCGGACAGCTTGCCGGCCTGGCTGATGAAGGCGGTGTTGCAGGAGCGGGCGAAGCTCGCCTTGAAGGTGCCGCCCTTGATGGAGAACTTGTCGTCGTTCTGGAACTTCCAGCCGCCGTAGGTGAAGTACTTCGGGCAGGGGTGCGCCTTGTCGGCCGACGCCAGGCCCTTCTCGATCAGCAGCGAGGAGGTGACGACCTTCATCGTGGAGCCGGGGGCCAGCGAGCCCTGGAAGGCCGTGTTGAAGCCGTGGCCGCTGTTGGCGACCGCGAGGATCTCACCGGTGGAGGCGCGGGTCAGCACCACCGACGCCTGCTCGGTCGCGGCCACCTGCTCCTCGGCGAGCGCCTGGAGCTCCGGGTCGAGAGTCGTCTCCACCGTGCCCGGCGTGCCCTCGCTCAGCTCCAGCAGGGTCTTGTCGGAGAGCTTCTTCGCCTTCGACGCCTTGCCGCGCACCACCCGCAGTTCGATCCCGGCGGTGCCGCCGGCCTTCTTGCCGTACTTCTCGCGCAGCCCGTCCAGGACCGTGCCCAGCGACGGGTACTTCGCGGCGGTGATCTCGCCGCCGTCCCGGTCCATCGCCTTCACCGGCGGCGTCCCGGCCTCCCCGGTGACCAGCCTGTCGCCCGCGCCGAGGTCGGGATGGACGACGGCGGGAGTGAAGGCGACCCGGGGTTCCCCGTCCGCCTCGCGGCGTACGACGGTCAGCGCGCTGTCGTATGCCAGCGGCTCGCGGACGTCCCCGTAGACCACCGTCGCCTTGACCGAGAACGGCACCTTGGCGCCGGTCCGGGTGCCCGGGGTGAGGGTGACGTCCGCCAGGTGGGCGTCCTTGGCGTAGGAGGCGAGCAGCGCCTTGGCGGCGGTGGCGGAGTCGGTGGCGGCGGCCGCCTCGGCCGGCTTGCCCCGCTGCCAGGCGGTGAGGAAGCGGCGGGCCGTCGAGGTGACCTCGGCGGCCGACAGCGGGCCCGACTTCACCTTCCGCTCGGCCGCCGTGGTGCGCGCGTCGTCCCCGGCGGCCGTCCCGCCGGCGGTCAGCGCCCAGGCGCCGGCCCCGGCCCCGGCGACGACCGCGGCGATCACCCCGCCGATCACGACCGGCCGCCTGCTGCTGCGTCGCTCGGCGACACGCCTTCTGTTGCCCACTGCTTCCCGTTTCCCTCGATGCCGTCACGTCCGCGACGACGGCACACACACTCTTCCAACGACGCCCCGCGCCCCGCGGTCCCGCCCCGCGGTCCCGCCCCGCGGGGGTGAGTTCAGCCGCGGTTCAGCCGCCGGCCCGCAGCACGTCCGCGACGATCGGGCCGGCCGCGTCGCCGCCGTGGCCGCCCTCCTCGGTCATGGCCGCCGCCGCGATGTCGTCGCGGAAGCCGGTGAACCAGCTGTTGGACACGGTCTGCCCGTCGACCTCCGCCGACCCGGTCTTCGCGCCGATGTCCCCGCCGAGCCCGGACATCGCCTCGGCGGCGGTGCCCTGCGTGGCGGTGAGCCGCATCATCTGCTTGATCTGCGACGAGGTGTCCGAGGACAGGCCCTTCGCGGTGGCCAGCTCCCGGTCGTCCAGGTCGGGCGAGACCAGGTAGGGCTGGCGGAACGTGCCGGTGACCGCGGTCGCCGTCACCGAGGCCATGTTGAGCGGGTTCATCTGCACCTGGCCCTGGCCGATGGCGCCCGCCGCCCGGTCCGGGCCACTGGAGGCGGGCACGCTGCCGTCGAAGGAGACGATGCCGGTCTTCCAGTTGTCCTTGCCCAGGCCGAACCGCTCCTGGGCCTCCGTCATCAGCGAGGAGTCGGTGAGCGGCTTCTCGTCGATCAGCTTGATGAAGGCGGTGTTGCAGGACCGCATGAAGCTGTTGGCCAGCGTGGCGGACTCGTTGGGCTCCATGCCGGTGAGGTTCTTGAAGACCTGGCCCTGCCAGATGGCCTGGTCGGGGCAGGGCGCGGCGCCGTTCATCGAGGTCACGCCGTTGTCGATGAGCATCGCCGCGGTGATGATCTTCATCGTGGAGCCGGGCGCGACCCGGCCCTGGAAGGCCGCGTTGAAGCCGTCCGCCCGGTGATTGGCCACCGCCAGCACCTCACCGCTGCTGGGCCTGACCGCCACCACGGAGGACTCGTCGAACTCCGCCACCGCCTTCTCGGCCGCCGCCTGCACACCCGCGCTCAGCGTCGTCTTCAGCTTGCCCGGCTCGCCCTCGGCCAGCGTCACCAGCGGGGTGTCCGCCACCGACTGGGAGGCGTGCCGGACCATCAGCTCGATACCGGGCTCGCCGCCCGCCTGGTCGCCGTACTTCTCCCGCAGCGTGTCCAGGACCGGGCCGAGCGAGGGGTACTTCTCCTTGGTCAGCACCTTGCCGTCGCGGTCCACGGCCTCGATCGGCGGGGCCGACGCCTCGGCGGTGACCAGTGTGTCGCCGTCGGCGGCCAGCTCCGGATGGACCACCGACGGCTCCCAGTCGACCAGCGCCTTCCCGGTGGTCTGCCCGCGCACCACGCTCAACTGGCTCTTGTACGTCAGCGGCTTCGTCCTGCCCTCGTACGACACCTTCGCTTTCACGGTGAACGGCACCTTCGTGCCGGTCGCCGTGCCGGGGGTGATCGTGACGCCGCCGATGTGCGCGTCCTCGGCGTACGCGGTGAGCAGGGTGGTCGCCGACGCGTCGTCGTTGGTGTACGACGCGGCCTCCGCGGCCTTGCCGTCCGCCCAGGCCGCGAAGAACTTCTTGGTCGTCTCCGCGACCTCGTCACCGCTCGGCGGGCCGGTCTTCACCTCGTCCCCGCCGCCGCCCAGCGCCGACACGACATTGAAGGCGCCGTAGCCGGCCCCTCCGACCATCACGGCGAACACCCCGCCGATGACGGCAGCCTTCATCCCCCTGCCCATCGGCAGTCCCCTCCCGTCGAAATCCCGGACGCGCTGTTGAACGCGTTCAGAAAGTGGTCACACTGGCACTCTATGTGCCCCAAGTGACTTGCGGTACGGCTGTTTCCGTTTGGTGGCCGAACGGAGACACAGAGATCTCCGTCCCCCGGTCACACCCACGTGTCCAGCCACATCCGGGCCCGCCAGTCCTCCATCGGGATCGCCGTACCCGTGTAGAGCGGCCAGAAGTAGATGAAGTTCCACGCCACCAGGAGGAACAGCACCCCGGCCGCCACCGCGCCGCCCACCCGCCGCGCGTCGCTCGCCCCCGGCCGGCCGATCACCGCCCCCAGCAGCATCGCCACCGCCAGACACAGGAACGGCAGGAAGACGACGGCGTAGAACAGGAAGATCGTGCGCTCCTGGTACATGAACCAGGGCAGGTACCCGGCCGCGATCCCGCAGGCGATGGCGCCCGCCCGCCAGTCCCGTCGCAGCGCCCAGCGCCACAGCACGTAGAGCAGCGCGAAGCAGCCCAGCCACCACAGCACCGGCGTGCCCAGCGCCAGCACCTCGCGGGCGCACTTCTCGCCCGCGTCCGCCGGACAGCCGTCGGTGCCGGGGGACGGCGACTCGTAGAAGTAGGAGACCGGGCGGCCCAGGACCAGCCAGCTCCACGGGTTGGACTGGTAGGTGTGCGGCGAGGTCAGGTGGGTGTGGAACTCGTAGACCTGCGTCTCGTAGTGCCACAGGCTGCGCCACCAGTCCGGGAACAGCCAGGACCAGTCGCTGTTCCTCCCGTCGGTGGCCGCCCAGTTGCGGTAGTAGCCGCCGGTGCCGTCGCTCGGGGAGAGGATCCAGCCGGTCCAGGAGACCAGGTACGTGACGATCGCCACCGGGACCGTGGCGAGGAACGCCCAGCCCAGGTCGTACTTGAGCACCGCGGTCCGGGGGCGCACCGCACCGGCCACCCGGCGGGCGCCCACGTCCCACAGCACCGCCATCACACAGAACGCGACCAGGATGTACAGGCCGTTCCACTTGGTGCCGATGGCCAGGCCCAGCATCAGCCCGGCCGCCCAGCGCCACGGCCGCCACCCGATCCGGGTGGTCTCGGCGACGTGCGCGTCCGGGCGGACCAGGCCGTCGGCGTCCACCGGCAGCGCGGCGGCGAGTTTCGCGCGGGCCCGGTCGCGGTCGACGAGCAGGCAGCCGAACGCGGCCAGCACGAAGAAGACCAGCACGCTGTCCAGCAGCGCGGTGCGGCTCATCACGAAGGCGAGACCGTCCAGCGCCAGCAGCGCGCCCGCCAGACAGCCGAGGAAGGTGGAGCGGAACAGGCGGCGCCCGATCCGGCACAGCAGCAGCACCGAGACCGTGCCGAGCAGCGCGGTCATGAACCGCCAGCCGAACGGATCGAACCCGAACAGCCACTCGCCGACGCCGATCACGAACTTGCCGACCGGCGGATGCACGACGTACGACGCGTCCGTGGGGACGGTCACATCGCCGCCGGAGTTCAGGATCAGGTCGTTGGCGTTCTTGTCCCAGTTGACCTCGAAGCCGCGGTTGATCAGCGCCCAGGCGTCCTTGGCGTAGTACGTCTCGTCGAATATCACCGCCTTCGGGCTGCCCAGGTGCCAGAACCGCAGCACCCCCGCCACCAGTGTGACCAGCAGCGGCCCGCCCCAGCCCGACCAGCGCACCAGCCGGTCGGCGACCGGCCCGGACAGGCCGAGGAAGGCCCACAGCCGGGGACCGGGCCGCCGGTACGGCGGCACCAGCCGTTCGCGGACGTCACCGCGGTCCGGGGCCGCGTATCCGAACCGCCGCAGCCGTCGCTGCCACGCCGGCCGGCTCTCGTGCGGGGCATGGTCTCGCCGGGTGTCCGTGGAGTCGGAGTCCGTGGAGCCGGAGTCCGTGGACGACGCTGTACTGGTCACCGCGCCATCGTAGGGAACCGCTCTGTGCGAGTCCCGTGCTTGCCCCTGCGAGGATGGAAACGTGACAGTCGCAACCGGAATCCTCGTCCTCGCCGGCACCCCCATCGGCGACCTCGCCGACGCCCCGCCCCGGCTCGCCGAGGAGCTGACCGCCGCCGACGTCGTCGCCGCGGAGGACACCCGGCGGCTGCGCCGGCTCACCCAGGGGCTCGGGGTGACGCCCAAGGGGCGCGTGGTGTCGTACTTCGAGGGCAACGAGAGCGCGCGCACGCCGGAGCTGGTCGAGGAGCTGGTGCGGGGCGCCCGGGTGGTGCTGGTGACGGACGCCGGCATGCCGTCCGTGTCCGACCCCGGGTACCGGCTGGTCGCCGCCGCCGTCGAGCGGGGCGTCAAGGTCACCGCCGTACCCGGGCCGTCCGCCGTCCTCACCGCGCTGGCGCTGTCCGGGCTGCCGGTGGACCGGTTCTGCTTCGAGGGGTTCCCGCCGCGCAAGACCGGCGAACGGCTCACCCGGCTGCGCGAGGTCGCCGCCGAGCGCCGCACCCTCGTCTACTTCGAGTCCCCGCACCGGGTCGCCGACACCCTCGCCGCGATGGCCGAGGTCTTCGGCACCGGCCGGCGCGCCGCCGTCTGCCGGGAGCTGACCAAGACGTACGAGGAGATCAAGCGCGGCCCGCTCGGCGAACTGGCGGCGTGGGCGGCCGACGGGGTGCGCGGCGAGATCACCGTCGTCGTCGAGGGCGCCCCCGACCAGGGCGACGCACAGCTCGGCGCCGAGGAACTGGTGCGCCGGGTGCGGGTGCGCGAGGAGGCGGGGGAGCGGCGCAAGGAGGCCATCGCGGCGGTCGCCGCCGCGGCGGGCGTACCGAAACGCGAGGTGTTCGACGCCGTGGTCGCGGCGAAGAACGCCGGGGCGTGAGCCCTGGGGGCACACGCCCATGGGGGAGTAAACGAACGGCCCCTTACGGCAAGGGACCGTCAAATGCCCCCCAACTCTTGACAGCTCTGGTGATTCCGGACTGATTCGGGCATCCACTGAAGGCACGGGACGCGTCCACGCCCCACCTTCGCGGACCTCTGGAGTCGGTATGAGCGAGACCACGGTGCACGAGTCGTACTCCTTCGCCTGCATGCGCTGCGGCAGCGGCTGGGAGCAGTCCTACGAGATAGAGCACCACACGGACACCCAGGGCCGGCCCTACGTGGTGTACGTCGCGGACGGGCGGACGGTGCCCTCCCCGCTCTCCCGGCCCACCTGCCACAACTGCGACGGGCACGTGGTACGGATCATGCGGCCGGGGCGGGTCGCCTCGGCCCGGAACGCGGCCGCGCACCGGCCGTACGCGGCGGTGCCGGCCCAGGCGGGGCCGGTCGAGGCGCCCGAGCCCGCCGCCGAGCACCGGCACTGGCACGTGGCCGACCTGCTGCACGCGCTGCACCTGTACCGCACGCATCACAAGGCGGGCTGACCGCCGTTTCCCGGATCGGGGACAATCGGGGGCATGCCTTCGAACGCCGACAAGCACGCGGCGCCCCCGCTCCCCGCCCCCCTGCGGGTACCGGTCGCCGACTCGCACACCCACCTCGACATGCAGTCCGGCACGGTCGAGGAGGGCCTCGCGAAGGCCGCGTCGGTGGGCGTGACCACGGTCGTCCAGGTCGGCTGCGACCTGGCCGGCTCGCGCTGGGCGGCCGAGACGGCGGCGGCGTACCCGAACGTCCACGCCGCCGTCGCCCTGCACCCCAACGAGGCGCCGCGCATCGTGCACGGCGACCCAGGAGGAGAGGGGTCGCGGCAGGGGGCGCGGCAGCCGGGCGGCGACGCGGCGCTGGACGAGGCGCTCGCGGAGATCGACCGGCTGGCCGCGCTCACCCACGTCAAGGCGGTCGGCGAGACCGGACTCGACTACTTCCGCACCGGCGAGGACGGCAAGGAAGCCCAGGAACGGTCCTTCCGCGCCCACATCGAGATCGCCAAGCGGCACGGCAAGGCCCTGGTCATCCACGACCGCGACGCCCACGCCGACGTACTGCGGGTGCTGAAGGAGGAGGGCGCCCCCGAGCGGACCGTCTTCCACTGCTACTCCGGCGACGCGGAGATGGCGGAGATCTGCGCCGAGGCCGGCTACTACCTGTCCTTCGCCGGCAACGTCACCTTCAAGAACGCCCAGAACCTGCGCGACGCCCTCGCGGTGGCCCCGCTGGACCTGGTCCTGGTGGAGACCGACGCGCCGTTCCTGACCCCCGCGCCCTACCGGGGCCGCCCCAACGCCCCCTACCTGATCCCGGTCACCGTCCGCGCGATGGCCGCCGTACGCGGCATCGACGAGGACACGCTGGCGACCGCGCTCGCCGCGAACACGGCGCGGGCCTTCGGCTACTGAACCCCGGATACTCTTGCCGGGTGAGCAGCCCCACCCCGCCCGACGCCCTGCTGGGCCCCGCCGACGTCCGTGAACTGGCGGCCGCCCTCGGCGTCCGCCCCACCAAGCAGCGCGGCCAGAACTTCGTCATCGACGCGAACACGGTCCGCCGTATCGTCCGCACCGCCGGCGTCCGCCCCGACGACGTGGTGGTCGAGGTGGGCCCCGGGCTCGGCTCGCTCACCCTGGCCCTGCTCGAGACGGCCGACCGGGTCACCGCCGTCGAGATCGACGACGTACTGGCCGCGGCCCTTCCGGCCACCGTCACGGCGCGGATGCCGGCCCGCGCCGACCGGTTCGCGCTGGTGCACGCCGACGCCATGCGGGTGCGCGAGCTGCCGGGACCCGCCCCGACCGCGCTCGTCGCCAACCTGCCGTACAACGTGGCCGTCCCCGTCCTCCTGCACATGCTGGAGACCTTCCCGAGCATCGAACGCACCCTGGTCATGGTCCAGGCGGAGGTCGCCGACCGGCTGGCCGCCGGGCCGGGCTCCAAGGTGTACGGCGTGCCGTCCGTGAAGGCCAACTGGTACGCCGAGGTCAGACGGGCCGGCTCGATCGGCCGGAACGTCTTCTGGCCGGCCCCGAACGTGGACAGCGGACTCGTCTCACTGGTGCGGCGCGCCGAGCCGCCGAAGACCACCGCCTCCCGGCTGGAGGTGTTCGCCGTCGTCGACGCCGCCTTCGCCCAGCGCCGCAAGACCCTGCGGGCCGCGCTGTCCGGGTGGGCGGGGTCGGCCGCGGCCGCCGAGGCGGCGCTGGTCGCCGCGGGGGTGTCGCCGCAGGCCCGCGGGGAGTCCCTGACCGTGGCAGAGTTCGCGCGGATCGCCGAGCACAAACACTGACGGAGAGTGACAGCAACGTGAGCGTGACGGTACGTGTCCCCGCCAAGGTCAACGTCCAGCTCGCGGTGGGCCCGGCCCGCCCCGACGGCTTCCACGACCTGGCCAACGTCTTCCTCGCGGTCGGCCTCTACGACGAGGTCACCGCGTCCCCGGCCGAGACGCTGCGGATCACCTGCGCGGGGCCGGGCGCGGACCAGGTGCCGCTGGACCGCACCAACCTGGCCGCCCGGGCGGCGGTGGCGCTCGCCGAGCGGTACGGCCTCGCCCCGGACGTGCATGTTCACATCGACAAGGACATCCCCGTGGCCGGCGGCATGGCGGGCGGCAGCGCGGACGGCGCGGCGGCCCTGGTCGCCTGCGACGCGCTGTGGGGGACGGGCGCGTCCCGTGCCGAACTGCTGGACATCTGCGCCGAGCTGGGCAGTGACGTGCCGTTCAGCCTGGTCGGCGGGGCGGCGCTGGGCACCGGGCGGGGCGAGCGGCTGACCGAGCTGAAGGTGGGCGGCACCTTCCACTGGGTGTTCGCGATGGCCGAGCGGGGGCTGTCGACGCCGGCGGTGTTCCGGGAGTTCGACCGGCTGGGGGAGGGGGCCGGCATCCCCGATCCGGTGGCCTCGCAGGCGGTGCTGGACGCGCTGGCGAGCGGGGATCCCGGTGCGCTGGCGGTGGCCGTGTCCAATGACTTGCAGCCCGCCGCGCTGTCCCTGTTCCCGGAGCTGGCGGACACGCTCGCCGCGGGGCGGGCGGCGGGGGCGCTGGCGGCGATCGTCTCCGGCTCGGGTCCGACGACGGCGTTCCTCGCGGGCGACGCGGACGCGGCGGTCGTCGTCGCCGGGGTGCTGCGGGCCTCCGGCACCTGCGGGGCGGTGCGGGTGACGGAGGGGCCGGCGGTGGGGGCGGTGGTGGTGTGAGGATTCAGAGCTGGTCGATGGCGGCCAGGTCGATGTCGATGGTGTAGGGCTTGTCGACCTTGATGCGGTCGCGGTGCATGCCCATGTGGACGTATGCGTTGGTCATCGGGTCGCGTTCGTAGACGTGGATGACGGGCTTGCCCTCCGTGCCGCCCTGCTCCACCCGCCAGAAGTGCGGGATGCCGGCGGCGGCGTACTTGTGGGGCTTGGTGGTGCGGTCGCGGGACTCGGAGTCGGGGGAGACGACTTCGATGGCGAGCAGGACGTCCTGGGCCCGGTAGCTGGTCTGGTCCGGACCGGTGATCGCTTCGGCACGGATGACGCTCACGTCGGGTTCGGGGCCGTTGCGCTGGTCGAGGACGATGGTCATCTCCCGGCGAACCCTGAGCACGGCCGGCGCTGTGCTCCGCAGGCCATTCACCAACAGGTCGATGACGATGCTGTGGAAATCCCGCTGTGGACTCACGAAAATCAGGCTCCCGTCGATCAGCTCGGTGTGCGGCGGGAGATCCGGCAGCGTGAACAGGTCGTCCACGGTGTATCCGTCCTGCGGCGGCACCGGCCAGCGCTGGTGACGGCGGTGCTCTACGGACTCGGCGGTCATGGTTCCTCCCATGGACGGGATCCTGCTGCCCGCCCTCCACGGTAGCGGGGCGATCTGACATGCGTCACCACAAAGAGTGACGAATCTTGTCCGTGTTACCGCGCCCCCCGGAGGGCCTACGCTTGAAGGCTGATCGTCCCCCAGTCAGGAGAGAAATGGCCGTCAACCTGGTCAATGTCGAGAACGTCAGCAAGGTGTACGGCACCCGTGCCCTGCTGGACGGGGTGTCCCTCGGTGTCTCCGAGGGGGACCGCATCGGCGTCGTGGGCCGCAACGGGGACGGCAAGACCACGCTGATCCGGATGCTCGCCAAGCTGGAGGAGGCCGACACCGGGCGGGTCACCCACTCCGGCGGGCTGCGGCTCGGGGTGCTGACCCAGCACGACTCCCTCGACCCCGCCGCCACCGTGCGGCACGAGGTCATCGGCGACCTCGCCGACCACGAGTGGGCGGGCAACGCGAAGATCCGCGACGTACTGACCGGGCTGTTCGGAGGGCTGGACCTGCCGGGGTTCCCGCAGGGCCTGGACACCGTCATCGGGCCGCTGTCGGGCGGCGAGCGGCGACGGATCGCGCTGGCCAAGCTGCTCATCGAGGAACCGGACCTGGTGGTGCTCGACGAGCCCACCAACCACCTCGACGTCGAGGGCATCGCGTGGCTGGCCCGGCATCTGCGGGAGCGCCGGTCCGCGCTGGTCTGCGTCACCCACGACCGGTGGTTCCTCGACCAGGTCTGCACCCGGATGTGGGACGTGCAGCGCGGGGACGTCTACGAGTACGAGGGCGGCTACTCGGACTACGTCTTCGCGCGGGCCGAGCGGGAGCGGATCGCCGCGACCGAGGAGGTCAAGCGGCAGAACCTGGTCCGCAAGGAACTGGCCTGGCTGCGCCGCGGCGCGCCCGCGCGGACCTCGAAGCCGCGGTTCCGGGTGGAGGCCGCCAACGAGCTGATCGCGGACGTGCCGCCGCCCCGGGACAGCAGCGAGCTGATGAAGTTCGCGTCGTCGCGGCTCGGCAAGACGGTCTTCGACCTGGAGGACGTGACGGTGCAGGCCGGGCCGAAGGTGCTGCTGAAGCACCTGACCTGGCAGCTCGGGCCGGGCGACCGGGTCGGCCTGGTCGGGGTCAACGGCGCGGGCAAGACCTCGCTGCTGCGGGCGCTGGCCGAGGCCGCGTACAGCGACGGCGAGCGGCAGCCGGCCGGTGGCCGGGTCAAGGTCGGCCGGACGGTGAAGCTGGCCTATCTGTCGCAGGAGGTCGCCGAGCTGGACCCCGACTGGCGGGTACTGGAAGCCGTGCAGGCGGTCCGGGAGCGGGTCGACCTGGGCAAGGGGCGGGAGATGACCGCCGGGCAGCTGTGCGAGACGTTCGGGTTCGGCAAGGAGAAGCAGTGGACGCCGGTCGGTGATCTGTCGGGCGGGGAGCGGCGGCGGCTGCAGATCCTGCGGCTGCTGATGGACGAGCCGAATGTGCTCTTCCTCGACGAGCCGACGAACGACCTCGACATCGAGACGCTGACCCAGCTGGAGGATCTGCTCGACGGCTGGCCCGGATCGATGATCGTCATCTCCCACGACCGGTTCTTCGTGGAGCGGACCACCGACCGGGTGTTCGCGCTGCTCGGGGACGGTGCGCTGCGGATGCTGCCGCGCGGGATCGACGAGTACCTGGAGCGGCGGCAGCGGATGGAGGAGGCGGCGGCGGTGTCGGCCGCGCCCGCCGCGGTGGTGGACAAGGGCGGCGAGAAGACGGCCGCCGACCAGCGGGCCGCGAAGAAGGAACTCCAGAAGATCGAGCGGCAGTTGGACAAGATCTCCGAGAAGGAGAGCAAGCTGCACGCGCGGATCGCGGAGCACGCGACGGACTTCGCGAAGGTGGCCGAGCTGGACGCCGAACTGCGGGAGCTGTCCGGGCAGCGCGACGAACTGGAACTGCGCTGGCTGGAACTGGCGGAGGACGCCTGACCCGGTCGTAATGCGAGGAATTTCGGTGATCCGGGGCAGTTCTCACCGGTAGGGGGAGCGCGATGTCGAACAAGCGTGTAGCTTCCGGGGGCAGGTCGGGGGACGTGCCGGGGGACTGTGGGGCGGGACTGGGGGGTGGCAGTGGGAGTGCGGCTGATGGTGGTCGACGACCACCGATTGCTCGCCGAGGCGCTGGCCTCGGCGTTGAAGCTGCGGGGGCACCGGGTGCTGGCCGCGGCGGCTCCGGCCGCGGGGGCGGCGGAGCTGGTGATCAGCCGGGCGCCGGAGGTCTGCCTGATGGGGACGGCGACGCCGGCCGAGCCGGGGATCTTCGACCCGGTGGTACGGATCAAGCGGGACCGGCCGCAGGTGGCGGTGCTGGTGCTGGGGCCGGTGCCGAGCCCGCGGGGCATCGCCGCGGCGTTCGCGTCGGGGGCGTCGGGGTATGTCCGGCACGACGAGCGGATAGAGGGCGTCGAGCGGGCGATCATGAAGGCGCGGGCCGGGGAGGCGGCGGTGGCGCCGGCGCTGCTCCAGGGGGCCTTCGCCGAACTGCTGAATCCCGCCGCGCAGCCCGATGACGAGGGGCAGCGGCTGCTTCAGCTGCTGACGCCCCGGGAGCTGGAAGTGCTGATGCGGGTCGCGGAGGGTGAGGACACCCGGCTGATCGCGGCGGGCATGGGGATCGCGCCGTCCACCGCGCGCACCCATGTGCAGCGGGTGCTGATGAAACTCGGGGTCGGCTCGAGGCTTGAGGCGGCTGCGCTGGCGGCCCGGACCGGGTTGCTCGACCGGGCGGGGGCCTCCGGCGGTTGAGCGGGGCGCCTGCGGCGGCCTGCGCGGGTGGGGTGGGGGTGCGCGTAGCGCCCACTGGTGGGTTGTGGGTCGGGGCCGGGGTGGGGGGTGTCCGTCCTCGGAACGGCGCGGAATCGGTCTTCTACGGGGGTGAACCGGGTCGACGCGCCAACCGCTGCGGGCGAACACCCCCCACCCCGTCCCCTTCCCGCCGCGGGCGAGTGCGGGTACGGCGCGTCGCGGCCGCGTGGCCGCGTACCCGCGCCACCGTGTGGCCGCGTGCCCGCGGGCGGCGCGCAGCCGCACAACCGCGGGCAGTCGTTGCCTCCCCCAGTGCCTGAACGGCCTGGGAGGTACCCCCAGGGCGGCACGGGTGGGCGCGGCGGCACCCGGGCAGCGCCGGGTCGCGGCGCGCCCCGGC
>NZ_JBQOUX010000139.1:0-18050 GCF_052216785.1 Streptomyces sp. JW3
TCCCTCCCGCCGAAACGCCACCCCTACACCTGACCAGCGGAAACACACCCATCACTCTCGGAAAGACAACGGCTTCTCAGGGGTGACGGAGGCAGCGCCGGCCGCCCCGAGGCTACGAAGCGGCTCCCACGTAACTGATGCCGGGCCGCGCCGGCTGTTCCATGTCGTCGCCCATGAAGTAGTCGACGTGGTGCGACTGCACGTACCCGTGGACGGTCGGGTCGTTGCGGTAGGCCGGGTTGTGGGCCAGGGTGTACAGCCGTGTGCCGGTCGGGCGGTCCGTTCGTCGTACTCCTCGTTGACGTACAGGGCTTCCTCACGCCAGTCGCCGAAGATGTCACCGACCATCGCGGGGTTTCCCTGGCTGTCACCTCTCTGCGCGACGACCAAACCGGTGGCGCCGCCGCTTCGCGGTCGTGACTGGCCGGTTCCGGCCACAATCGTCGTGCACGAGTGCGCCGACCGGGAGGAGTCGCTCATGGGCGAGCAGTTCAAGCGCCGTACACCGAGTCCGTGGGGGGAGGGCGCCGCACTGAAGGATGAGATACTCGGGGCGGCCGCGCGGATGCTGGCGGAGTCGGGGCGGGAGACGGACCTCTCCCTGCGGGCGGTCGCGCGCGAGGTCGGCATCGCGGCTCCGAGCGTCTACCTGCACTTCAAGAACCGGGCGGACCTGGTGGAGGCGCTCAGACGACGGGCCTATGAAGAACTGGCCGGAGACCTCCGCAAGGTCAGGGAAACCGCGACCGTCGAGAGACCTGGCGCGGTGCTGCGGGCGATGGCCCGGCGGTACGTCAGGTTCGCGACGGCCAACCGCAGGACCTACCGCCTGATGTTCAGCGTCGAGTGGGTGGAGGCACCCCGGGACGAAGCGACCGAGTACCCGACGCGGCTGGTGCACCAGGTGTGGACACAAGCCGTGTCGGCGGTCCCCGGCGAGAACGACGGCCGGCTGGACGCCGGGCGCGTCGCCCTGTTCCTGTGGACGTCCCTGCACGGAATGGTGTCAATGGCCGTGGCCACGCCGTACGTCGTCGACCAGCGGACACTGACCGACATGGCCGACCAGCTCATCGACCTCGCCCTGGCCGGAAGTCAGCGATGAGGAGGTGCAACTTCCAAGTATTGATTGCCCTAGGCACCTAACGCTGTTAGGAATGTGGCCACGGCACCCCACTGCTGCGGAGGTACACATGACCGAGGCCTTGACGCATCCGACGGACGACCAAGCGGAATGGCCCCTGTCCAGGGCCGCTGGATGCCCTTTCGACCCGCCCCCGCTGCTGAAGACGCTCCAGTCCGAGCAGCCCATCTCCCGCGTGCGGATCTGGGACGGCAGCACACCTTGGCTGATCACCCGCTACGAGCACACGCGCACCCTGCTCGGTGACCCGCGGATCAGCGCCGACGTCACCCGCCCGGGTTACCCGAGCACCGCCGGCTCCTCCCAGGCCGGCAACCAAGGCCCCTTGTCGTTCATCAGCATGGACGATCCGGAGCACGCCCGGCTGCGCCGGATGGTGACGGCACCTTTCGCCGTCAGGAAGGTCGCGGCGCTGCGGCCCGTCGTCCAGCGCCTCGTCGACGAGCACATCGACCGGATGCTGGCGGGCCCCAAGCCGGTCGACCTGGTCGAGGCGTTCGCACTGCCGATCCCGAGCCTGGTCATCTGCGAGCTCCTCGGAGTCCCCTACGAGGACCACGACCTGTTCCAGGACAACACCAAAATACTCGTCAAACGCAGCACGACGCCGGAGCAGTCCGCTGCCGCGCTCACGGCGCTGACCGACTACCTGGACCAACTCCTGGCCTCGAAGCTCGACAATCCCAAGGACGATCTGCTGTCCGACATCGCGACCCGGCGGGTGGCCACCGGAGAGCTGACGCGGCGCGAAGCGGCCCGGATGGGCGTCCTGCTGCTGATCGCCGGCCACGAGACCACCGCGAACATGATCGCGCTGGGCACCTGCGCCCTGCTGCACAACCCGGACCAGTTCGCCCTGCTGCGGGACGCGCCGGACCCGAAGACGACGGCGTCGGCCGTCGAGGAACTGCTGCGCTACCTGAACATCACGCACAACGGCCGGCGCCGTGTCGCCCTGGAGGACATCGAGATCGGCGGCGTGACCATCCGGGCGGGCGACGGCCTCGTCATCGCCGGTGACATCGCCAACCGCGACCCGGCCGCCTTCGCCGACCCGGACCGGCTGGACCTCACCCGCGACGCACGCCGGCACGTCGCCTTCGGCTTCGGCGTGCACCAGTGCCTGGGCCAGCCCCTGGCCCGCGTCGAACTCCAGGCCGTCTACAGCACCCTGTACCGGCGCATCCCCACCCTCGCCCTGGCCATCGACCCCGACCAAATGCAGTACAAGCAAGACGGCGCCGTCTACGGCGTCTACGAACTCCCCGTCACCTGGTAGCGCCCTCCCCCACACACGCACGAAAGCGAGCTCCCATGCACGTCGAGATCGACCAGCCCAAATGCGTCGCGTCCGGCCAGTGCGTCATGCTGGCACCCGACGTGTTCGACCAGGACGACGACGGCATCGTCGAACTGCTCGACGCCGACCCGGCCCCCGAACACCACGACGACGTACGGGAGTCGGCGGCCGTCTGCCCGGCGGCCGCGATCCATCTGGCGGAGAAGTGACCGACGCCCCGCCGCGCCGAGTCGTCGTTGTCGGAGCGTCGGCGGCCGGCCTCACGGCCGCCGAGACCCTGCGCCGGGAGGGCTTCGACGGCAGCGTCACGCTCATCGGCCAGGAGGCCCACCCGCCCTACGACCGACCCCCGTTGTCCAAGCAGATCATGTCCGGCGACTGGCCCGCCGAACCAGCCGTCCTGCGCCGCCCGGAAGACCTGCGGGCACTCGACTTGGACCTGCGGCTGGGCCGAACCGCGGGTGCGCTGTCCACCACGGCTCGCACGGTGACGTTGACCGACGGGACCGAGGCCGACTACGACGCGCTGATCATCGCCACCGGTGTACGGCCGCGGCGTCTGCCGCAGTTCACCGCCGACGGGGTGCACGTACTGCGCGATCTGGAGGACGCCCTCACCCTGCGCGACCGCCTCACGGCGGGCGGCCGGCTGGTGATCGTGGGCGCGGGCTTCCTCGGCTCGGAGGTCGCGTCCTCGGCCACCGCCCTCGGCGCCCGGGTGACACTCGTCGAAGCCGCACCCCTCCCGCTCTCCCGGGCCGTGGGAGAGCGGGTCGGCACCCACGTGGCGCGGCTGCACCGCGAGCACGGCGTGGACCTCCGCGTGGCAACCCACGTCACCGGCATCGAGACAGCCGCCGGCCGGGTCACCACGGTGCGCCTGTCGGACGGCACGCCGGTACCGGCCGACGACGTACTGGTCGCCATCGGCTCGACCCCCAATACCGAGTGGCTCGCAGGCAGTGGGCTGACGGTCGCGGACGGAGTCGTGTGCGACGCGTACACGGCCGCGGCCCCCGGCATCCACGCGGCGGGCGACGTGGCCCGCTGGCACAACCCGCTGTTCGGGACGTCCATGCGCATCGAGCACCGCACCAACGCGGCGGAACAGGCCATGGCCGCAGCGCGCAACCTCTTGCGCCCTGCCCAGGCCCGGCCCTTCGCCCCAGTGCCCTACTTCTGGTCCGACCAGCACGGAATCAAGATCCAGGCGTACGGCTGCCTCCGCGACCACGACGAGACCCGTGTGGTCGACGGCGACCCGGCGCAGGGACGCTTCCTGGTGGCCTACCGCACCGGCCGGTCGATTGCAGGCGTCCTGTCCTTCGGCATGCCGCCCAAAGCCATACGGCCATGGCGGAACGCCGTCGCCACGGGCGCCGACTGGCAGACGCTGACAGAAGACAGACGCGGTGACCTTACTGTGTCACCGTGACGGCACCAAACAGCGCACGAGCCAACCCAGTCTCGCGCTTGGGCCGTGTCACGGTTCGTCAGGACGGGCCCGCAGGGCTTCCAGTCCGCCGATGACCATGTTCACGGAGAATTCCGTCGCGGTGGCCAGGTCGTACCGGGAGTGGTCCACCGATGCGGTGTAGGCGGGCAGGGTCTCGCGGATGTGTTCGGACATGGCCGGCGCGGGCAGTCCTTGGGCGAGGCCGGACGCCTGGAACTCGATGGCGGCGACGACCAGGCGCAGCTGGCCGGGCCGGAAGCCTCCCTCGATCAGCGCGGCGAACACCGGTTCGTAGACCGCGAGGGCACGTTCACTGGTGAACGTGGTCGTGAAGATCAGCGGCAGGATGCGCCGGTGCCTGGCGTACAGCGTGGTGAGCCGGCGTAGGAGATCGGCCACGGCGTCCCGCCAGTCGTGCACGGAGCCGATCGGCTCCACCTGTTCGAGGATGCGCAGCCGGGCGAGGTCGATGACCTCCGCCCGGCCGGTGACGTGGGAGTAGAGGGAGGACGGGGCGACGCCGAGGTGCCGGGCCAGCTGAACCATCTGGACATCACCGGTGTTCTCGACGAGTTCGATCGCGCCTTCGGCGATCCGCGTCACGGAGAGCAACGGCGTCTTCGGCCTGGCCACGTCCGGCGTCCTCCCTCTTGCCCTCGAACGGTTCAGCCCAGCAGGTAGCCGCGCTCCTCAAGGGTACGGCGCAGGTTCTCCCGCCCGTCCATGTAGTCCAGGCTCGTGCCGGTGGCCACGGCATGGCTCCAGGTCTTGTCGCGCAGCCCGTACTCGGCCCGGAAGTCCTTGAACGCGGCCTCGTAGTCCTCGACCCACTCCTCGGCCGGACGCGCCTGGTACCGCTCGCGGTGCAGCACGACACTCTGTGCCGGGCGGGGGCGCACGGTGCTGGGACGGTCCGGGTCCGGAGTGCCGATCGCCATGCCGAACACGACGTAGGCGTACCTGGGCAGCCCGATCAGCTCGGCGAGCTCCTGGGCGTGATTGCGCAGCGAACCCAGGTACACGCCGCCCAGGCCGATCGCCTCTGCCGCGACGAGGCCGTTCTGAGCGGCAAGGGCGGCGTCGACGGACGCCATGAGGAACGCGTCGACGTAGTCGGTGGCGACCGGCTCGTGGCCCTGCGCGACGCTGATGGCGTGGTTGCGGGACATGTCCGCCACCCACAGCAGCACACAGGGGGCCTCGGTGAGGAACCCGTACCCGGGGAATTCCGTGCCGCGCGTCAGCTCCGCGAGCCGGGCCCTGGTCTGCGGAGCCGAGACGGCGACGACACTCCACTGATGGAGATTGGACGCCTCGATCTGCTCGTTCCAGATGATGTTCGTCGGCACCGCCTGCCGCCCGTAGCGGGCTTCCAGGAGTTCGTCCGGCTGCGGTGAGCTCGCCATGAAGAACCTCTTTCCGAATCTGATTCGGTTAGCGAAACCGGATGCCGCTCACGTTCATTCCCGCTGGTCTCGGAGATCGCCCGCATATACCCTTCGACGCCGGCCCGCCGCCGCCTCGACCTGGTGGAGCCCGGCGGACGGGTCGTGTACATCGGGTCGGCGGGTGAGCCCCACCGGATCGACACCCGCACCCTGGCGCTGAAGGACGTCACCGGCGTGGGCATCCTGTCAGCCTCGCCCGGCCTGCACGCCACCATCCGTGCCTACGCCGACGGCACCGTCGACCCGAGATCGCTGGTCGCCGCCACCATCGGGCTCGGCCAGGTGGGCGCCGCCCCGGCCGGCCGGCGTCCGCCCGGTGCGGGCCCCGGTCCGGAGATCCATGTCGTTCCCCGTCTGCCCTGACCGAGGAGTTCCTTCGAGTCGATTGAGTCAATTGAGCGGCCACGCCGCACCCGGGACAGGCGTCGCGCTCGATCCGCCGGCGCATCATGGCCCACCGCACCAGGTCAGCGGTCGGTAGCGACTTCCTCGCCGTTCAGCGCCAGGACGCAGGACGGTTCTCGCTCCTGGAGACCGAGCCGGAAGGGGGTGCCGACGCCGTAGCCGGCGTCAGCCACCACGACCGGCCACGATACCTCCCGGCGCGTGCTGAGCAGAGCCGGACGGAGACCGCCCGGGAAGCGCGTCCCCGTCTGCTGCCGCGCCGGTCCGGCCGGGACCGGCTCCGTCGGCGGACCCACGCGAGCAATCGAGGATAGTGTCGCCAGACTTGGCGATATTCATGGCGCACGCCCCTTGAGGTGCGGTAAGTGTCGACAGTATCGTCCGTGTCGAACCTCACCGAGGAGAACAGCCATGCACGCCGGCCCCAAGACAGCTCTGTGCGCGGCGACTTCAGGGTCCGGGTCGCACGTTGTCGCGGGACCGGCCGGTGGCCCTGCCGCACCGGACAGCCGCCCCCCAGGCGTCCCCTGAGCCAGGTCCCCCATCGGCCCGCCCCTCGTTTCCCCACCGTCCCCGACCGGCCGCGGTACCGGTCGGTCATGCCCGAACGCACTGGAAGACAAGGGAGTTCACAGTGGTACGCACGAGCACTACCGACACCGGCGGCCCCGCCGTCACCGCCCTGCGCGACCGCGAGGTCAGCTACCGCGCCCGGCCCCGGGCCATTCTGATCGCCGTCGCCGGTCTCGCGGCGGTGCCGGCGCTGGTCACCCCGGCGGCGGCACAGAGCACGACGAAGGGTACGAAGGGCACGAAGAGCGGCGGGACCATCACGGTGAAGTCCGGACAGACTCTGGAACTCACCGAGACGACCACGGTCGCCGTTCTCAGGGTCGAGGAAGGCGGCGCCATCGCCGCCCCGGACGGCCACCGCCTGACCCTGACCGTGAACGGGGTGGAGACCGGCAGCAGGCTCAGCGAACTCACCGACGGCCACGGCGGGCTCGCCATCGCGATCGCTCCCGGAACCTACCGGGGCAAGGTGATCCTGACGGTCGCAGCCGCCAACGACGTCGCCTACAGCGACATAACCTTCCCCATCCGCCAGGCCCTCTACGTCGACGCGAACGGTGTCGACGAGAGCAGGTCGGTGCCGTCCGACGTCCGCGGTGGCACCGTCACCGACACCGGGGCGCACGACATCACCCTGCTGTCCAACGGTGAGTCCTTCAACGGCGTCTACGTCACCGGCGGCGCCACCTACGAGCTGACCAGGCCGAAGATCGCCTTCGACGGCAACGGCCGCTGCGACTTCATCGGTTACGGCTCCTCCGTCGTCGGCACCGGCGAGGGCACCACGCTCGTCCTGGACGGCGCCACCATCAGGAACGAGGGCGTGGTCCGCACCGCGGTCATCGCCGACGCCACGGCCAACGTCATCGTCAAGAACTCCACGATCCACTGCGCCGACGGCGACCATGTGCCCGACGAATACCCCGAGACCGGCACCGGTGACACCCGGTACATGATCACCGTGCCGTGGATGCTGGGCCTGTCGGGCAACGTCCGCGCCACCAACCTGCTCGGGGCCGGCACCAGGGCCACCTACATCAACTCCTCGATCTCCTCGGAGAAGTGGGGCGCGCTGTCGGTGGACGGCGGCAGCAACTGCGTCCTGACCGCCATCAACAGCCACATCGCCAACACCGGCGGCCAGGGCTACGGCTCCTACGCCATCGGCAGTGTCACCGAGCACTTCCTCGGCTGCACCTACGACGTCGGCGACTACGCCCTCATCCACTGGGGCGCCTCGGCACACTATGGCGACAGCACCCGCGAAGCCGTCGCCGAACTCAACGAGTCGCTCGAACTCGGGCTGACCAGCTCCGAGTTGAGGAAGCTGCCGGTACGGTCGACGCACATCAGGGCCGGGCGCTTCATGGTGCTGTGGTACGCGGCCGGGTCCGTCACCGTCGACGGCGGCACCCGCGTCGACACCGGCGAGACCACGTTCATGTGCAAGGCGGTCGCCGCCTCGGTCACCGTCGACGGCAGTCAGGGCGCCCGCCTGAACCCGGGCAACGGCGTCATCTTCCAGCTGATGGACACCGACCGGCCCAGCAGCGTCGCGGTCACCGGCAAGCCCTGGTCGACCGAGATGACCGGCACCTACACCGAGCCCACCGGCTCCGCCGCCAAGTCGACGACCTGGGTCACCACCCGTGCCCAGAGCACCGACGCCACCGCCTCCTTCACCGACATCGACCTGGCCGGTGACTTCTACAACGCCGTCCGCGGCGGCGGCAACGCGAACCTCCAGGGACAGAACCTCGTCCTGGACTTCACCCGGTCCAGCGTGCAGGGCGTCATCTCGGCCAGCACCACCAAGCACCGCGTCTCCACCATCACCATGGATCAGTACCGTGAGATCAGCGAGGTCACCAACGCCCCGGGCGCGGTGGTCAACAACGGCGTGATCGTGACCCTGGGCAGCGGTTCCGCCTGGACGGTCACCGGCACCTCGTACCTGAGCGCCCTCACCCTCGCCGCCGACGCGTCCGTCAAGGCGCCCCGGGGCAGGAAGGTGACGCTGACGGTCGACGGCACGGCCACCGAGATCAAGGCGGGCACCTCCTACACCGGGGCGCTCACGCTGACCGTGGCGTGACCAGCGGCTGAAACGGCCCCCGGGATGAGGAGACATCCCGGGGGCCGTTCACGTCGGCACGCCGCTACCGCCGGCGGGCCGCGTGCCGTCGCAGGAAGGAGAGCAGCAGGCGGTTCCAGGCCGCGGGCCGCTCCCAGTGCGGGTTGTGGCCGGCCTCGTCGACGACATGGGTCCGCGCGTCACGCAGGTGTCCGGCGGCCAGGCGCAGGACCGACGGCGGGGTGTAGAGGTCGGCGTCGCCGGTGACGAGCTGGACCGGGAGGGTGAGCGTCGCCAGGGCGTCCCAGGTGATCTCGTGGGCGAGGGACTGGGCGAAGGCGTCCGCTGTCCGCGCCCGGGCGTTGACCGCCAGCCAGGCCGCCACACCGTCGGGGTCGCCGGCCCGATAGGAGGGGCCCAGTTCCCGGAAGTCCACAGACAGTTCCTCGAAGGGCTCGGGCCGCAGCCCCTCGCTCAGCTCCAGGTACGCGGCGTCCCGCACGCCCATGACGCTGCCGGAGACGGTGAGGCTGAGCAGCCGGTCCTGGTGCCCGAGGGCGTAGTCGAGGGCGACCGGGCCGCCGGCGGCGGAGCCGGACAGGTGGAAGCGGTCCAGACCAAGGTGGTCGGCGAGGGTGTCGAGGTCCCCGGAGGCCGTGTCGGCCTCCGCCTTGCTCCCGGCCACCGAGCCGTGGGCGCCGCGCCGCGAGTAGCCGATCGCCCGGTAGCCCGCCGCGGCGAGGACGGGCTGCTGGTACGGCCAGCTCTCGCCGCTGCCCGATCCGGGGTGCAGCAGGACGACGGGTTCGCCGCGACCGCCGGTGTCCCAGCACCACAGGCTGCCGCCACCGGCCACGGGCACCTGGTGCTCGGTGGCCGGCGCCTGCGCGGGCAGCGGCACCGGCTCCCACGGCCCGGCGCCGGTGCGGGACGCGGCCCGGGCGGTGCCCGCGGCGGCGCCGGCGGTGGCCAGCGCGGCCACGACGGCCGAACCGACTACGCTGCGTCTGCTGACGGACGGACCGTTTCCGCTGTTCTTCTCCACTGTTTCCCTCCAGGATGTCAGGATCGTTGCGGCCGAGCGCCCGTGGCGCCCGCCGAAACCGTCGGCTGCTTCGACAGCTGTCGACAGTGAACAGCTGGTCGACTCATATGGGCGTTCGGAAGTGCGATAGTGTCGACAGAGTTGTAATGACTGTGAACATCGCGAAAGAACCGATCACACAAGGGGACACGGCGCATGGCCGGTCAGGACATGGACCTCGTGCTGGAACGTCTGCTGCGACTGCGCGACCGGCGTGAGCCGCTGGTCGCGCAGATCGCCGGATGGGTGGGGGCCGGCATCATCGAGGGACGGCTGGAGCCGGGGCAGGACCTCAACAGTGTCGAACTGTCGCGCCGGTTCGACACCAGCCGCACCCCGGTGCGCGAGGCCCTGATGCTGCTGGAGCAGGAGGGCCTGGTCGAGATGAAGGCCCGGCGCCGGCCCCGGGTCGCCGCTCCTTCCCTCGCCGACATCCGGGACATCTACCAGGTGCGCCGGCATCTGCTGTCGATGCTCGCCGGACTGCTGGTCGAGCGGGCCGGCGACGAGGAACTGGCCGAGCTGCGCTCCCGGGTCGAGAAGATGCGGGAACTGGCCGACGCCGGTGACGTGGACGCGTACTTCTGGGGCCATGTGCAGCTCCAGGAGCGGATGACCGAAATCGTCGGCAACAGCACGCTGAAGCAGATCCTGGACTCCCTCGCGCTGCGCACGCTGATGCTGCGCCACCTGAGCCTGACCCGTCCCGGCCGGCTCGCGTACAGCGTCGACGACCAGGAGCGGCTGATCCAGGCGTGCGAGGAGCGGGACCGCGAGCTGGCCTCGGCCCTGATCGCCGGGGCGACCGTACGGGCGCTGCGCGCGGTGGAGGAGCAGATCGCGCAGGACTCCGGGAGCAGCCGCAAGCCGGCCCGCAGACGCCGGACGAGCACCTGAACACCTCCTTGTCCGGGGCTACTTGGCCAGGACTCCCCCGTCCACGGGGAAGTTCCCGCCCGTGACCCACGCGGACTCCTCGGAGACCAGGTAGACCGCGCACCAGGCGATGTCCTCGGGCCTGCCGACCCGTCCCAGCGGGATGCGGTCGAGCAACGCCCGCTGGGTGGCGCCCTCGTGGGCGCCGGCCGACTCGGTGGCGGGGGTGCGGACCATCCCGGGCGAGATGGTGTTGGCGCGGATGCCGAACGGGCCGCCCTCCACCGCGAGCTGCCGGGTCAGCCCGAGCACGGCGGCCTTGCCCGCGCAGTGCGCGACCATGCCGAAGTTCCCGCTGCCCCGGAAGGCGTTGACGGAGGCGAAGTTGACGACCGAGCCGCCGCCGGATGCCTTCAGGTGCGGCCAGGCGGCCTGCACCGGCAGGAAGACGACGTCGACCTCGCCCCGCATGGTCGGGGTCCACTCCTGGTGGTAGTCCATGTCGGCGGCGCTCGCCATGTGCGGGGCGATGGCACCGGCGGTGACCAGCGCGTCGATCCGGCCGTGCCGGGCGTACGCCTCGTCCGCGAAGCGCCGGGCATCGCCGGGGTCGGTCATGTCCAGCGAGCCGGTCACCTCCACGGTGAGGCCGCGCTCGGCGGCGATCCCGCGGGTGCGTTCGGCCGCCGCCGGGTCGATGTCGCAGCCGACGACGGTCGCGCCCTGCTCGGCGAAGAGCAGGGCGCAGCCCTGGCCGATCCCGGCGCCCGCGCCGGTGACGAGGGCCACCTTGCCGGCGAGCCGGCCGGTGGCGGGAGCCTGGGTGGGCTCGGGGTGGGGTGCGGTCGTCACATGTCCTCCTGAGTGTGGCGGTCCGGGGTGTCGGGTGGTACCCGGCGCGATCGGGTCCTTCCCCACAGCACCTTCGTACTGTCGACAGTAGGGCCCGGTCAAGCGACCCGCGGCCACATAATGACGAAACTGTCGACAGATATCAACGTTCGCGAGGGCCACTGCGGACAGCGGCGGCAGCGGCCGCCGGCAGTTCCACCTCCAGGGCCACCAGGAACCGGGACACCATGCTGTACGCGGCGACGGTCGCGGTCAGTTCGACGAGTTCGGGCGGGGTGAAGTGCTCGCGCAGCGCGTCGAAGACGGGGGCGGGGACGTGCACGTGCCGGGCCATCGCGTCCGTGTAGTCGATGACCCGGCGCAGCCGCTCGTCCAGGGCCGGGTGCTCTCCCGCGTGCTCGTCGCGGACCGCGTCGAGCTGGGCGTCGCCGAGTCCGGCGGCACGTGCCTCGCCCTCGTGGGCGGCCCACTCGTAGTCGGCCCGGTTGAGCACGGCGATCCGCAGGACGACCAGTTCGCGGACGTCGGCGGGAAGGGTGATGCGCTGCCGGATCGCGCCGAGCAGGTGGTTCCAGCCGTCCGCGAGCTGCGGGCTGTGCAGCAGCATGCGGTCCAGGGGGCGCAGGGTGCCCCCGCGCCGTTCACGGATGCGGGCGGCGATGTCCCCGTCTCCGTCGGTACCCGGCAGTCGTGCCACGGGGCTTGTCCTCTCTCGGTACTCACGGGCCCTGCTCAGGGGCGGGCCGGGCGGCGCAGGACGTCCTGGCGCACGGTGTCGCCGAAGACCAGCGCGGGGGTGGTGTCGGGGCCGGTGAACCGCGGCCACGGCGGCAGTCCGGTGCCGCCCGGATCGGCCGACGTCACGAAACGTGCCCAGGTGTCGGCCATCAGGGCCGCGAGGTGACGGTCGGTGTCCTGCCAGCGCCAGGTGGGGCGCCGGTCGAGGTTGTCCAGTACGTAGGGCAGCTCGGCGGTGTGGTGGACGCCGAGGTCGGGCAGGCCGGGCGGCAGCGGGGGCCGGCGGTCGAAGCGGTACATCCAGGTCGGGGCGGTGGCCCGGTGCGTGCGGGCCCAGTGCCAGACGGGGCCGGCGAAGCGGGCCGCGCCGACGGCCGCGGGGTCCTCGCCCGGCCGGGCGTAGACGGTGCCCTCGTCCCGGTTGGTGCCGACCAGCAGGGGCACGGCGTGCTGCCGGCCCTCGGTGAACACGTCGTCGGTGGGCTCGGTCAGCACCCGGCCGTCGACGACCGGGCCGAAGTGGCCGCGGACGATCAGCTCGACGCCGCTGACCCGGCGCAGCGCGCCGATGTCCGGGCCGCCGAACCCGTCCGCGTAGGCGAGTCCCGTCCTGTGGGCCTCGGCCTGGCTCGGCAGCGGCCCCTCCACCCGGCCCACGCCGGACGCGCTCTGGCCGATCGCGGCCCGAAAGTACGGCCGGGCCGCCCGGGCCGCCATGAGGTGGCAGATGTGCGCGGCGCCCGCGGAGTTGCCGGCCAGGGTGACTCGGTCGGGGTCACCGCCGAACGCCGCGGCGTTCTCCCGCACCCAGGTCAGGGCGGCGACGATGTCGAGCAGACCGTAGTTGCCCGAGGCGCCGAGGTCGTCCTCGGCGGCCAGTTCGGGGTGGGCGAGGAAACCGAGGGCGCCGAGCCGGTGGTTGAGGGTGACGACGACCAGGCCCCGGCCGGCCATGGCACGTCCGTCGTGGATCTCCTGGGAGCCGTGCCCGTAGCGGTTGCCGCCGCCGTGGACCCAGACCATGACCGGCAGTGCGGCGGGGGGCGCCGGGTCGGGTGTCCACACATTGAGGTACAGGCAGTCCTCGCTCATCACCAGGGCACGCCGGTCGGCGAAGTTGGTGTGGTACATGACCGAGTCGGTCGGGGGCTGCGGTTGCAGCGGCGCCGGCCCGAAGGTGTCGGCGCGGAGCTCCCCGTCCCAGGACGCGGCCGGGCGGGGCGGCCGCCAGCGCAGGTCGCCGACCGGGGGCGCGGCGAAGGGGATGCCGCGGAAGACGGCGACGGGGCCGTCCCACTCCCCCACCAGCCGGCCGGGGGCGGTGCGGGCCCGGGGAGCCGCCCTCACACCGCCGCCTTGTACAGCGTGCCGTCCTTCATGATCGCCGCGAGCCGGTCGCGGTCCTGGAGGACGCGGATGTCGGCCAGCGGGTCGCCGTCGACCAGCACGAGGTCGGCGAGGAAGCCCTCCTTGATCTGCCCGAGTTCGTCGCCCATGTCCATCACCTGGCCGCCGTACAGGGTGGCGGCGCGCAGCGCCTCGGCCGGGGTGAAGCCGAACCAGTCGACGAACAGTTCCAGGTCCCGGGTGTTGCGGCCGA
The DNA here is from genome assembly GCF_052216785.1 of Streptomyces sp. JW3. Classification (NCBI taxonomy): domain Bacteria; kingdom Bacillati; phylum Actinomycetota; class Actinomycetes; order Kitasatosporales; family Streptomycetaceae; genus Streptomyces; species Streptomyces sp. JW3. The sequence goes on from NZ_JBQOUX010000139.1 coordinate 13,551, forward strand.
CCGGGTTCCAGGCGAAGCCGTAGTCGCCGCCGGGGACGACCCGGATGCCGCGCCGGACCAGTTCCGGAACCACGTCCCTGACCGCCTTCTCGGTGGCCTCGACCTCCATGCCGGGCTCGGGTTCGCTGTCGGCCTCGTGCAGGTTGGCGTGGATGATGCCGGGGGTGGGGGCGACGAACAGCCGGTCCTTGGCGGCTTCCAGCAGGTCGAGGGCCTCCTCGTCGGCGAAGGTGCAGTGGTAGACGGCGCGGATGCCGTGCCGTACGGCCATCTTGATGGACTCGGCGGCGTGCGCGTGGGCGGTCAGCCACACCCCGCGCTGCCGGGCGGTGGCCGCGGCGGCGGCGACCTCCTCGTCGGTGAACTGCACGATCCGCGAGGTGCCCTGGACGACCGCGCTCTCCCCGGACAGCGACAGCTTGACGATGTCGACCCCCAGGTCGGCCATCTCGCCGACGAAGGCGCTCACCGACCGCGGGTCGGAGGCCCGGCCGTCGATGCCCGGGAAGTCGTAGACACCCGGTTCGCGCATGCCCGCGGTGCCCTCCCAGGACGCGGCCTTGAAGCGCGGTCCGGGCATCCAGCCCTCGGTGAACGCCTTGCGGGCGGCCAGCTCCGTCCGGGGCAGCCGGTTGCCGCCGGAGTAGGCGCTGGTGATGCCGTGGTCCAGCAGGACCCGGCCGGCGTGCGCCACCAGCAGGGCCTTCTCCTCGTCGGGTTCGTCGCGGCGGCGCGAGATGTGCTCGGTGGTGGAGCCGAAGCCGAGGTGGGTGTGGGAGTCGACCAGGCCGGGGATGAGGGTGCCGCCGCCCCCGTCCACCACCCGGGCGCCCGTGCGCCGGGCGGCCGGCAGGTGCGGGGCGACGGCGGTGATGCGGTTGCCCTCGACCAGGACCTCCGCGGGGAAGGGGTCGCGGCCGGTGCCGTCGAAGACGTGGACGCCGGTGAAGAGGGTGCTCTCGCTCATGGTGTGCTCCTGAAGGTGTGCCGCATCTCGCCCAGTCCCTCGATCCTGCTGACCAGGGTGTCACCGGGACCTATGAAGCGCTGCGGGGTGCGCCGGTTGCCGACGCCCGCGGGCGTGCCGGTGAAGATCAGGTCGCCGGGCCGCAGGGGGCAGATCGCACTCAGGTGCGCGACCAGCCGTGGCACCGGGAAGATCATGTTCGAGGTGCGGTCGTGCTGGACGACGTCACCGTTGAGTTCGCAGGTCAGTTCCAGGTCGTCGGGGTCGGGCAGGTCGCCGACGGCGACCAGGGCGGGGCCCACCGGGCCGAAGCCGGGGAAGGACTTGCCCAGCGAGAACTGGGCGGGGCGGCCGGCGAGTTGGGTGATCCGCTCGGACAGGTCCTGTCCGACGGTCAGGGCGACGACCGGGTCCCAGCCGTGCTCCTCCGGGACGCGGTGGGCGTCCCGGCCGATGACGGCGACCATCTCCAGCTCCCAGTCGACGTGGCCGGGCGGCAGGCCGACGGTGGTGTACGGGCCGGTGAGGCAGGTGGGGAACTTGGTGAAGACCAGTGGTTCGGCGGGTTCCTCGTAGCCCGCCTCGGCGGTGTGCGGGCGGTAGTTGAGGGCGACGGCGAAGATCTGGCGCGGCTCGGGGACGGGTGCGCGCAGGTCGGTTTCCCGGTACGGGACGGCGGTGGCCGGGTCCACGCCGGCGGACCAGTCCAGCAGGGCGTCCCACTGGCCGAAGAGGGCGGCCGGGTCGGGGTCGAAGCCGCCGGTGGCGACGTCGACGGCGCCGTCACCGGTCAGCAGGGCGAGGCCGCCCGCGAGGTCGGCGATGCGCATGGCCTCACACCCACTGTTCGGCGGGCGGCTCGGGGGTGCCGTGGGCGTCCTGCCAGGAGACGATCCGGTTGCGCAGCACGCCCAGCTTCTCGATCTCGGCCTCGATGACGTCACCGGGCTTGAGGTAATTGGCGAACGGGTCCTCGGTGCTCGCGGCGACGCCGGCGACGGTGCCGGTGGTGATGATGTCGCCGGCGCTGTAGGTCTGCGGCGAGTGGTAGGCCACCAGTTGGGGGATCGACACCGACATGCGGGAGGTGTTCGACTTCTGCCGGACGTCGCCGTTGACCCGCAGTTCCATGTCGAGGTCGTGGGGGTCGCCGACCTCGTCGGCGGTGACGATGTACGGGCCGATCGGGCAGAAGGTGTCGATGCCCTTGGAGAAGGAGAAGACGCCGGACTCCATCTCCTTGCGCTGGATGTCGCGGGCGGTGATGTCGTTGAAGACCAGGTAGCCGGCGATGTGCTCGGCGGCCTGCTCGGCGGTGAAGAACTTGCCCGGCTTGCCGATGACCACGGCGAGTTCCAGCTCGTAGTCCATCTCGCGGGTCAGGTTGGCCGGGTAGACGACCGGGTCGTCGGGGCCGACGATCGCGTCGACGTTCTGGAAGAACACGATGCCCTTGTTGACCGGGTGGGACCAGTCGACCCGCTCCAGGTCCTCGTGGTGCTCGCGGAAGTTGCCGGCCGTGTGGAAGAACTTCTTCGGCACGATCGGGGCGCGCAGCCGCACCTCCGCGAGGGCGAACGTCCGTCCCGTCTCGCCGACCTGGCCCTCGCGCTCGAAGTACTCCCGGGTGGACGGAACGTCGAGTTCGACCACCGTGTCGCCGTCCAGGCGTCCCACGAGTCCCGTGAGTCCCGCGAGTCCCGCGTCGAACGTCACCAGTTTCATCAAGTCCTCCGCATCACTGCCGCACCCATAACTGTCGACACTCAGCCTGCACTGTTCCGATATTCCCGTCAACAGTCCCGCGAAGTGTGGACACCTTGATTCGGTGTCGACTACGGTCCGGAGCCATGAAGACGATGTGGAACTTCTCCGGCACCCGTGCGCTCGTCGCCGGTGCCGGAGGGATCGGCGGGGCTGTCACGCAGGCGCTCGCCGACGCCGGAGCCGATGTGGTCGTGCTGGACCGGGACGCGGAGCAGCTGGCCAAGCTGTCCCGCGCGCCCGGCGACGGAAGGGGGGCGGTGCACGGTCTGACCGCCGACCTCACCTCGGCCGACGCCTGCCGTACGGCGGTCACCGAGGCCGCCGAACGCCTGGGCGGCCTCGACGTGTTCGTGCACGCGGTCGGCCACAACGACCGCCGGCCCGTCCTGGAGACCCCGGACGAGGTGTGGGAGCGGATTGTCGCCATCAACCTGAGCAGCGGCTTCTGGCTGGGCCGCGCGGTCGGCGCCCGCATGGTGCCCCAGGGGTACGGCAGGCTCGTCTACCTCTCCTCGGTGTCGGGACAGCTCGCCCACCGCGACCACGCCCCGTACGCGGCCACCAAGGGCGGAGTCAACCAGCTCATGCGGGTCATGGCCCGCGAGTGGGCACCGCACGGAGTCACCGTCAACGCCGTGGCCCCCGGCTACACCGAGACCGACCTCACCCGCGCCTACCTGGCCAAGCCCGGCATGCGTGCCTCCATGGAGGCACTGGTCCCGGCCGGCCGCCTCGGCACCCCGGACGACCTGGTCGGCCCCACCCTCTTCCTCGCCTCCGCCGAGGCCGCGTTCGTCACCGGACAGGTGCTGTACGCCGACGGCGGCCGGACCCTCGTATGACCCGCCCCGCCTCCTCGCGCCAACTACCCCAACTCCCCCAGTTGCCCCAACTCCCCCACTGTCGAACGGAGTCGTCATGACCACCACCCAGCCCTCCCCGTCCTCCCAGCCCTCCCCGTCCTCCCAGCGGTTCACCGGCAAGACCGTGCTGGTCACCGGCGCCGGTACCGGGTTCGGTGCCGAGATCGCCGTGCGGGCCGCCCAGGAGGGCGCCGACGTCGCGGTGCACTACCGCGGCTCCCGCGCGGGCGCCGAGGCGACCGTCGAGCGGATCACCGCCCTCGGCCGCAAGGCGTTCCCGGTCCAGGCGGACATCGCCGAGCACGCGCAGATCGAGCGCATGGCCGACGAGGTGTGGAGCCGCTTCGGGCGGCTCGACGTCGCGGTCAACAACGTCGGTGACGTGGCCCGCGAGCAGATGTCGTGGCGGGACATCACGGAGGAGTCCATCGACCACGTGCTGGCGGTCGACGTGAAGGGCACACTGCTGTGCACCCACGAGTTCGGGGCGCGGATGCTGGAGCAGGAGGGCGGCGGGGCGATCGTCAACATCGGCTCCACCGTGGTGGCCCGGGGCAGCGCGCGGGCCCCGCAGTACGCCGCCGCCAAGTACGGGATCATCGGCCTGACCAAGTCCTACGCGCACGCCTTCGCCCCGGCGGTGCGGGTCAACGTCTTCGCCCCCGGCTTCATCGAGACACCGGCCACGCTGGGGCGGGACGACTGGAAGAGCGGGCGGGGCGACCAGCTGCGGAAGCTGACGCCCATGGGCCGCGTCCCGGGCCCCGAGGAGCTGGCCGGCGCGGCGCTGTTCCTGGCCACCGAGGACGCCCACCACATCACCGGCGGGTTCCTGATCGCCGACGGCGGCTACAACATGATCGGCGCCTGACCGGCGCCCCACGGCGGGGGGGGGGGGGGGGG
>NZ_JBQOUX010000013.1:0-89875 GCF_052216785.1 Streptomyces sp. JW3
GGCCCGCACGCGGGGGGGCCCCCCCCCGGCCCCCCCACCCTCGTCAGGTTGTCTCCGCTCCGCTCAGCCCGCCTTGGCGAACTCCGCGAGGAACGTCTCGCAGAACGCCTTCAGGTCGTCCGGCTTACGGCTGGTGACCAGGGTGTTGGGTCCGTGGTCGCAGACCTTGACCTGCTCGTCGACCCAGGTGCCGCCCGCGTTGCGGATGTCGGTCCGCAGACTCGGCCAGGAGGTCAGCACCCGGCCGCGTACGACGTCCGCCTCGACCAGGGTCCACGGGGCGTGGCAGATCGCCGCGACCGGCCGGCCCTGGGTGAAGAAGTCCTTCACGAAGGCGACGGCCCGCTCGTCGGTGCGCAGGAAGTCGGGGTTGGCGACGCCGCCCGGCAGCACCAGACCGCCGAAGGAGTCCGCCGACGTCTCGCCGGTCACCTCGTCGACGGGGAAGGTGTCCGCCTTGTCCAGGTGGTCGAACCCCTGGATCTCCCCGGACTGGGTGGACACCAGTACGGGTTCGTGCCCGGCGTCCTTCGCCGCCTGCCACGGCTCGGTCAGCTCGACCTGCTCCACGCCCTCGGGCGCGGTCAGAAATGCGATGCGCATACGGGTTCCTGTCCTCTCTCCCACGTTCAGCGCGCGTCCGTGAGGGCCTCGGCCAGCTCCTGGACGGTGGCGTAGCTCGCCTTGTGCGGCAGTCCCTCGACCCGCTCGACCAGGGACTCGGGCGCGTGCTCGCGCCGCAGCCCGCGGGCCAGTTCCCGCGGGCCCGCCGGGAACGCCCCGCGGGTCAGGTTCCGGGCCAGCTCCAGCCGGAGCGACTCCAGCAGGGAGGGCGCGCGGCTCGGCGTCACCGGGCCGTACGCCACCTCCGGGTCGTCCTCGGCGATCGGCTCGGGGTCGTGCCACTCCTCGGTGCGGGTGGGGTGCCCGGACCGCAGCAGACCTTGCAGTTCGTGCTTCATCTCGTCGTCACGGTGGGCGCTCAGCCGGTCGCTGCCTCGCTGCATGTCTCCCTCCAGCTCCTTCGGGGGTGGGCACCGCGTACCCGGCAGGCGCGGGGCAACACGGATTACGCCGGACGGTTCGGACCGGACGCGCGATGCGTCGCCGTCCCTGGACCCGCCCCCGCGCACGGCCCCGGTTTGCCCCGCGGACAGCGGGAACCCGGCCCTGGCCCCCCCCCTCGCGCCCACCCTCCTCGGGAAGGACGGACAGGACCATGGCGGTGCTGTTCACTGTGCTCATCCCGGTCCTCATGCTCGGCGTGGTCCTGGCGCTCGGCCGGTACGAGGAACTGCTGCTGCCGATCGCGGACCCGGCCCCCGCCGACCCGCTCGACGCGCCCGGCCCGCCCCCGGCCGGGCCGCCGCTCCCGGCCGTGCCGGACGCCAGGAAACAGCCCGGCGCGCGGGCGGCCTGACGGCACTCCGCGCGCCCGGACGGCACGGTCGTCCCGGGCTCTGTCGAGGTCCTCGGCGCACAGCGCGCGCACCGCCGCCGCCTCGAACCCGCGGATGATCCAGCACCGGTCGGCTCGAACGGCGGTGCGCCGTCGATGCGTTACCGTTCCGCGTCATGCGCATCCGGACGGCCGGGATCTCACTGAGCGGGCTGCTGCTCACCGCGGGACTGCTGGGCTTCGCCTACCAGGCGGTGGGGGAACCGGCGCGGTACCTGCTGTTCGAGTACGGCTGCGGGGACCCGGAGGACCGGCTGGGCCAGGCCCTGGCGGCGGAGGCCGTACTGGCGGCGGGGCCGGCCGGGGCCGGGGCCGGCCGGCCGTACCGCTCCTGCGACGACGACGACCTGTCCGTGGTCGCCGGGGCCTCCTACCCCTACGAGGGGTCCGCGGCCGCCGTCCGCGCGTACTACCGGACGGCCGCCCCGGACCAGGGCTGGCAGCCGCGGACGGACGCCTGCTACCGCAAGCGGATCGGCGGCACGACCGCGTACCTGACACTGGAGGCACCGGCCGGCCGCGAACTGTCGGTGGAGATCATCGCGGACCGGGCGGGCGGCGGCGCGTGGTGCTGAGCCGCCGCCCGCCCGGTGCGTGCGCCGCCTACTTCTTCTCCCGGCCGCCGCCCGGCAGGAACTCCTGCATCTTCGACTTGAAGCCCTGCTTGACCATCGAACCCCGGTCCGCGTCGCCCTTCAGGATCGCGGCGACGGTGGCCTCCAGCTGGTCCCAGGAGGCGTGCGGCGGGACCGGCGGCACCGCCGGGTCGGTGAGGAACTCCAGCACCACGGGACCGTCCGCCGCCAGCGCCGTGCGCCAGGCGCCCTCGACGTCCTCGGGCTTCTCCACCCGGATGCCGGTCAGCCCCAGCGAACGGGCGAAGTCGGCGTACCGCACGTCCGGCAGCTCCTGCGAGGGCAGGAAGGACGGCGCGCCCTCCATCGCCCGCATCTCCCAGGTGACCTGGTTCAGGTCCCGGTTGTTCCAGACGGCCACGATCAGCCGCGGATCCGCCCACAGCTCCCGGTACTTGGCCGCCGTGATCAGCTCCGCCATCCCGTTCATCTGCATCGCGCCGTCCCCGACCAGCGCCACCACCGGCCGCTCCGGATGGGCGAACTTCGCCCCGATCGCGTACGGCACCCCGCACCCCATCGTCGCCAGCGTGCCGGACAGCGAACCGCGCATGTCCTCGCGCATGGTCAGGTGCCGGGCGTACCAGTTGGCGGTCGAACCGGAGTCGGAGGTCACGATGGCGTTCGGCGGCAGCAGCGGGTCGAGGGCGGCGGCCACGTACTCCGGGTTGATCGGATCGGCGTCCAGCGCGGCCCGCCGCTCCATGGTGTCCCGCCAGCGCGTCACGTTGGCGCACACCGTGTCGTACCACTCCCGCCCCCGGCCGTCCTCGATCAGCGGGATCAGCCGCTCCAGCGTGGCCTTCGCGTCGCCGGCGAGATTCACCTCGTACGGATAGCGCATCCCGATCATGTGCGGGTCGATGTCGATCTGCACGCCGCGCGCCTTGCCGAACTCCGGCAGGAACTGCGAGTACGGGAAGGACGAACCGATGGTCAGCAGCGTGTCGCAGTCCCGCATCAGCTCGTACGACGGGCGGGTGCCCAGCAGACCGATGGAGCCGGTGACGTACGGCAGTTCGTCGCTGAGGACGTCCTTGCCGAGCAGCGCCTTGGCGACGCCCGCGCCGAGCAGCTCCGCCAGCGTCTCCACCTCGTGCCGGGCGCCGGCCGCGCCCTGGCCGACCAGGATCGCCACCTTGTCACCGGAGTTGAGCACCTCCGCCGCCCGCCGCACCGACTCCTCCGAGGGAACGGCCGTCCAGGAACCGCGGTCCAGACTGGACGGCACCATTTTGAAGGCGTGCGTCGGCGCCGAGTAGTCCAGCTCCTGCACATCGCCGGGGATGATGACCGCCGTGGGACAGCGCCGCGCGTAGGCGGTCCGGATCGCCCGGTCCAGCACGTTGGGGAGCTGCTCGGGCACGGTCACCGTCTCCACGAACTCCGAGGCGACGTCCTTGTACAGCGTGTGCAGGTCCACCTCCTGCTGGTACGAGCCGCCCATCGCGGTGCGGTGCGTCTGACCGACGATCGCCAGCACCGGCACATGGTCGAGCTTCGCGTCGTACAACCCGTTGAGCAGGTGGATCGCGCCCGGTCCCGAGGTCGCCGCGCAGACCCCGAGCCGGCCGCTGAACTTGGCGTAACCGACCGCCTGGAAGGCCGACATCTCCTCGTGCCGGGACTGCACGAAACGCGGCTGGTTGTCGGACCGGCCCCAGGCCGCGAGCAGCCCGTTGATGCCGTCCCCCGGGTAGCCGAACACCTGGTCGACTCCCCACTCGCGCAGCCGCTGAAGGACGTGGTCGGAGACTTTGGAACCCATGGAAGGGACCTCCCGGGTGGGGTGCGGGTGATGCGGCGGCAGTCGTACGAGTCCCCCGGCGGCGGACCGGAAACCTCCCGGGTGTTTGCCGCGCGGCCGACGGGGCAGGCGGACCCTCAGTGCTTCGGACAGGAGGCACGCCCGTGGGAGCGGCGCGACGCCGCCCACGGCGGCGTCCGTCCGTACCTACGGGACCTTCGGACACGCTCCCGCGGTGACCGCCCGACCTCCCGGTCGCGCCGTCGCACCGGCGTCCGTCCCCGCACCCCCGGTCGTACCGGACGAGCCGCCGCCGGACGTGACGGCGGACCCCGCACTCCGAGGGAGTTGCGACGCACCATGCCGATCCGAGTTCCCGCCAGGCCCCACCCGCACGACGACGCCCCCGACACCGCAGCCGCCTTCCGCGAACTCACCGCCCTCCCCGACGGCCCCCGGCGCGACGCGCTGCGAGACCGGATCGTCGAGGCCTGGCTGCCCATGGCCGAACGGCTCGCGGGCCGCTTCCGCAGCCGCGGCGAGAGCTACGACGACCTGCGCCAGGTCGCGGCCCTCGGCCTGGTCAAGGCCGTCGACCGGTACGACCCCGGACTGGGCAACGCCTTCGAGAGCTACGCCGTGCCGACCATCACCGGCGAGATCAAACGGCACTTCCGCGACCACATGTGGACCCTGCACGTCCCGCGCCGGGTGCAGGACCTGCGCAACCGGGTCCGCCGCTCCGGCCAGGACCTGTCCCAGACCATCTCCGGCCGCCGCCCGACGGTCGCCGAGATCGCCGCGCACGCCGACCTCAGCGAGGACGACGTACGGGAGGGCCAGGAGGCGCTGGAGAGCTTCACCGCGCTCTCCCTGGACGCCGAGCTGCCCGGCGGCGAGGACGGCTACTCGCTCGGCGACGTGCTCGGCGGGCCGGACCCGGCGCTGGACACCGTCGTCGACCGCGAGGCCGTCCGCAAGCGCCTCGCCGCGCTGCCGGAACGCGAACGCGCCATTCTCTACATGCGGTTCTTCGACGACATGACGCAGAGCCGGATCGCCGAGGAGCTGGGCATCTCCCAGATGCACGTGTCCCGGCTGATCAGCCGGTGCTGCCACCGGGTGCGGGAACAGGTGCTGCGGGAGCCGGCCGGCTGAGCCAGGGGCCGGGGCGGTGGGCCGGGGTGTGAAACCTGGTCTGTCACCCGCTCGGGCGCCCGGGTCCCGCGAACGGAGCAGGGCCGCGCGCGGGCCGGCGCCGGGCGGGCTCTGATGGCACCGGGGGCGCGAGTGCCGTGCCCCCGCAGCCGCCGCTCGAAGGAGCCCGCCCCATGCCCACCGGCCGCACCGAGGGCCGCGCCGCCCGCCGCCGCGCCGCCCGCGTCCTGACGACCACCGCCCTGGCCGTTGCCGCCCTGGGCCTCGGCACCGCGCCCGGCCTCGCGGCACCGGGGGTGGCGACCGCCCCGCCGGTGCCCCGGGAGGAGGCCGACCCGGGCTTTCCCGACGAGGTCCCGGAACTCCCCGACGGGGCGGAGGTGCCCGAGATCCCGGACGCGGCGGACGACGTCCTGGAGGAGGACGACTTCGGAGCCGTACTCGGTGCGGAGGAGCCCTTCCAGGACGGCACCGGTCCGGCCGGACGGGGCGGCGGGGCCGGCCGGGCGACCGCCGAGGTGAGCCCGGCCACGGTCCGGCCGGGCGCCCACGTCACCGTCTCCGTCTCCTGCCCGCCCGGCGGACCCGCCCCGGCCGCCCTGGACGCCACCTCGCAGGCGTTCGAGAAGAGCACCGTCAAGCTCCACAAGGTGGCCGGCCACGAGGTCGCCGGTCACGGGGACTCCGGTCACGGGGACTCCGGTCACGGGGACTCCGGTCACGAGGGCACGACCGCCGGGCCCGCCTACCGGGGGACCGCCCGGATCGCCCCCGCCGGTCATCTCGGCGTCCGGACGGTCGACGGCAGCTGCCCGGCGGCGCACGGCAAGGGCCATCCGTGGAGCGCGAAGTTCACCGTGTCGAAGACGGGGGAGGCGGGCGGCGGCAAGCCGCCCTGCCCCGAGCCGGCCCGCCCCGGCGCGCCCTGCGCGACCCGGCCGCCGTGCCCGGAGTCCGTGCCGCACGGCGGGTCGTGCGGCGACGGCACGGTCCCGAACGGCGTGCACGCCGGAACGGGCGGCACCTTCACCGACTCCGTACCCGCCCTGGTGGCCGGCGGCGTCCTGATCGCGGGCGCCTTCGCCGCGGCCGCGCACCGGCTGCGCCCGCACCGCCGGCGGACCGCCGGGGACGGCTGACGGCGCGGGCCGGTCCGGCGCGCCCGGGACGGCCCGCCGCACCCCGCACCCCCTGTGATCCGCTGTGATCCGCGCAACCCGCGCCCGGGGCCATGGGCGGCCGGTGCGCTGGGTACTCAGAGGACGACCGGTGTCACCACGGTCAGCGGGCGAAACGGTGCGGGGCGGACCGGCCCGGCGGCGACGGGGCAGCAGTGGAACGGACTGGCGGAGGTACCGATGCGGCGGACGGCCCCCGAAGGTCACGGCCCCGTCCGGTTCGGGCCGCCGCCCCCCGACGACGGGCTGCCGGCACCGGCCGAACTCCTGGCCGTCCTCGCCGCCGCCGCGGACCGCACCGGCCAGGACCCGGTCGGCGGCGCCCCCGCCCTGCTGGCCGCCGCCGCCGGTCACTGGGACCGGCGCGGCCTGCCCACCGCTCCCGGTGAGGTGGCCGCCGCTCCCGGCGCCCCGGCCCTGCTGCTCGCGCTGACCGCGGCGCTCGGCGGCGACGTCCTGGTGCCCCGGCCCTGCGCCGCCTGGTGGGCACCGTACGCCCGGCTGCTGGGCAGACCCGTCTTCCACGTCGCCACCCCGGCCGAGTGCGGCGGCGTACCCGACCCGTACGCGCTGCTGGAGACGGTGCGCCGGGTCCGCGCCGAGGGCGGCGATCCGCGGCTGCTGGTGCTGTCCGTCGCCGACGACCCCACCGGCACCGTCGCCCCGCCCGAGGTGCTGCACGAGACCGTCGAGGCCGCCGTCGCCGAGGGCCTGCACCTGATCAGCGACGAGACCTGGCGCGACACCCTGCACGACCCGCACGACACCGTGCTGATCAGCCCCGCCGAGATGCTCCCCGAGCACGTCACCGTCGTCACCGACCTGGCTGGCGCGCTGCTGCCGCCCGGCTGGCCGGCCGCTGTCGCCCGCCTCCCCGCATCGCCGGTCGGGAACCGTCTGCACGCGCGCGTGCTCGACGTCCTCACCGCGCTCGGCGCCCGCGTCGCCGCCCCGGTCACGGCCGCCGCCGCGTACGCCCTGTCCGAACCCGAGCCGGTCGTCGCCCACCGGGCGGCCGCCGTCCGCCTGCACGCGCGGGTGGCCGCCGCCGTGCACGCCGTGGTGACCGGCGCGGGCGCGCTGTCCCGGCCGCCGCGGGCCGGCCGGCACCTGTACGCCGACCTCGGCCCGCTGCGCCTGGCGCTGGCCGAGCGCGGCGTCGGCGACGCGCAGGAACTGGAGGACTTCCTCACCGCCCGGCTCGGCACCCCCGCCCCCGGCGGCCACCGCTTCGGCGACGACCTCGCCGCCTTGCGGGTACGGCTGTCCACCGGCCCGCTGCTGGGCGCCACGGACGAGCAGCGCGCACGCTGCCTGACCGCCCCCGACCCCCTGGAACCGCCGCACGCGCAGCGCGCGCTGAACGACCTGAAGTCGGCCTTCGGCGATTTCCACGACGGCGGTCCCCGCGGCGGTGATCTCCAGGACGGAGGTGCCCGCGACGGAGGACCTCGCGGCGGCGATCCCCACCACGATTCCCGCGACCACGATTCCCGCGACCACGATTCCCGCGGCGGCGGTCCTCGCGGCGGCGATCCCCGCGACCACGGTCCCCGCGGCGGCGATCCTCACGACGATCGGCGATGGGAGCACCCTCGATGACGCAGCAGTCCGAGCCGGCCACGAGTACGCCCGCCCAGGGCCCCGCCGCCCCGTTCCCGCCGCCGGCCCCGCCCCGGCCGCTGGCCGAGCGCCGGATGTGGCCGCGCACCTTCCACGACCGGCTGACCGCCCCACTGCCCGGCCTCAAGGCCACCGCCCGGTTCGCCCGGGAGGGCGCGGTCCGACCCGGCCGGGAGGGCCTCGCCGACATCCCCCGGCTGCCGGTCGAACCCGGCCCGCTGCCCCGGGCCGGCGCCCACGACATCGCTGTCACCTGGGCCGGGCACGCCAGCTGGATCGTGCGGATCGGCGGGCTGACCGTCCTGACCGACCCGGTGTGGTCCCGCCGTATCCTCGGCACGCCCGCCCGGATCACCCCGGTCGGCGTCCCCTGGGACGCGCTGCCGCGCATCGACGCCGTGGTCATCAGCCACAACCACTACGACCACCTGGACGCGCCGACCCTGCGCCGGCTGCCCCGCGACACCCCGGTGTTCGTGCCGGCCGGGCTCGGCCGCTGGTTCCACCGCCGCAAGTTCACCGTCGTCACCGAGCTGGACTGGTGGGAGGCGGCCGAACTGGGCGGCGTCCGCCTCGACTTCGTACCGGCCCACCACTGGTCCAAGCGCACCCTCACCGACACCTGCCGCAGCCTGTGGGGCGGCTGGGTGCTCACCGCCCCCGACGGCCGCCGGGTGTACTTCGCCGGCGACACCGGGTACGGCCACTGGTTCGCCCGCATCGGCCGCCGCTGCCCCGGTATCGACCTCGCCCTGCTTCCCATCGGCGCCTACGACCCCCGCTGGTGGCTCAGCGACGTCCACTGCGACCCGGAGGAGGCGGTCCGGGCCGCCCAGGACCTCGGCGCCCGCCGGATGGCGCCGATGCACTGGGGCACGTTCGTCCTGTCCGCCGAACCCGTCCTGGAACCCCTCACCCGGGTCCGGGCCGCCTGGCAGCGGGCCGGGCTGCCCCGCGAGGACCTGTGGGACCTGCCGGTCGGCGCCTCCCGGACGCTCGCCGCCCGCCCCGCCGGCCGGCCCGCCGCCCCGTCCCGGCGCCGGGCGTGAGCCAGGAACACCGCCGGCACCGGGGAACGGTCCTCGGCCCGGTGCGAGAGGACCGGATCGGGCAGCGGCGCGCGCGAAGTCACGTCGCACACCCAGGTGCCCGGCCGGGCGGCCGCCCGCATCGATGACGACCCTCGTCCGCCGGCGCGCGCTGATCCCGGCCGCGGGGCCGGCGCCGGTCACGCCTTCGCCGGCCCCCGCAGCCGCTTCCACACGCTGGGGGCCGCGCCGATCACCACCGTCAGCACGACCGCCGCGACCACGCCCTCCCACGGCTCCCGGAACAGCGAACCGCCCAGAATGCCGATCAGCTGGTACGTCACCGTCCAGGCCAGGCAGGCCGGCAGGTTGCCGCGGGCGAAGCGGCGGGTGGGCCACTTGGCCATCAGGCAGGCCAGCATCACCGGGATGCGGCCGGCCGGCACCAGCCGGGACAGCACCAGCACCGCGACCCCGTGCTCGGCGAGCTTCTCCTGCGCCTGGGCGAGCCGGTCCTCGGGAGCGCGCGAGCGGATCGCCTCCAGCCAGCGCGAGCCGTTCTTCGACCGCATCCCGCGCCGCCCCAGCCAGTACAGCGTCACGTCCCCGAGGAACGCGGCCAGCGACGCCGTCAGGAACACCATCCCCAGCGAGATCGCCGTCTGGTGGAAGGCGACCACCGCCGCCGAACTGACCAGCACCCCGGTCGGCACCACCGGGACCAGCGCCCCGATCAGCACCAGCAGGAACAGCGACGGATAACCGAGGGCCTGCTGGGTGGCCTCCGTCGGGACGACCGTCACGGCCGATCCGAGCCAGCTCACCGGGCGGCCTCCAGAAGCACCCGCTCGCCGTGCCCGAGCCGGTGCACCGCCACACCCGGCGCGTGCAGCGCGGCCAGGCGCACGAACTCATCCCCCGGCGCGTGGAACTCATGGGGGCGCACGGCGTCCATCCCGATCGGCCAGTACGTGCCGTAGTGCACCGGCACCGCGCTGCGCGGCGCCAGCCGGGCCAGTGCCTGGGCCGCCCGGCCCGCGTCGAGGTGCTCCGCGCCCAGGTGCGGCCCCCAGCCGCCCACCGGCAGCAGCGCCGCGTCGATGGGCCCGACCGCCTCGGCCATCTCGTCGAACAGCCCGGTGTCTCCGGCGAAGTAGGTACGGGCCTCGCCCTCGATCACATAGCCGAGGGCGGGGGAGCGGTGCGGCCCCAGCGGCAGCCGGCGCCCGTCGTGCCAGGCCGGCACCGCCCGGATGCGCAGGTCACCGATGGTCGTCCGGTCGCCGGGCGCGACCTCGGTGACCGCCAGGTGGGAGAGCCGGCGCAGGCCCGGCACCGTGCGGGGCGCGCCCCGGGGCACGAGCAGCCGGGTGCCCGGCGCGAGCCGCGCGAGCGACGGCACATGGAGGTGATCGGCGTGCAGATGGGAGACGAGCGTCACGTCCGCCCGCCACGCCTCGGGCGGGGGGAGCGCGCCCCGGCGGCGGCGCAGGTGGGCAAGTCGACGAGCGAACAACGGGTCGGTGAGCACACGTATGTTCGAGTCCTGGACCGTGCAGGTGGCGTGACCCCACCAGGTGACCTCCACCGGCACCTCTTTGCCTCCTTCGCGCGACTCCCCCGAAGCCTACGTCCAGGAGTAGTGTCGGCGGCGAAACCGGAGGTGAGGGGGACGCCATGGGACCGGTGAGAGTGACGGCGATCGCGAGTCTGACGCCGCTGGAGGAGCTGGACGCCGACCCCTTCCTGGTCGACTCCCGCAGCCAGCACGCCATGTGCGCCCGCTGGGCCGCCGAACGCGGGTACGTCGTCGCCCGGGAGCTGCTCGTCAGCCGCCTGCGGCCCGACCACGACGTCCTGTGGGACGGGGTCCGACCCGGCCACGACCTGTTCGTGGCCCCCAGCCGCCGGGTGCTGGAGAGCGCGCTCGCCTCGGTGGAGGAGTTCACCGCGCAGTGCGCGCGGCGCGGGGTCCGGGTGGAGACCGTGGGGCACGCGGAACCGGCGTACGACGCCGAGATGAAGGCGTGCGTGCACCGCCGGCTGTCGATGCCGACGGCGGGCTACGACGGCCGCTGACGGGGGCCTCATCCCCGTCGGGCCCCCGGCGGCGCCGGCTGTACCCGCCGGTCTAACCCCTGGCCCGTCAAACCCCCGGCCGGACCCGCCCGCGCCTTGTGACACGCTGGAGAGCGGTCCGTGTCGGACGGCGGGCCGGGAACGTGAGGTGTGCGGAGCGTGAACGCGTGAACGCGGGGCGCTGGCGGCGGGTCGCCAGTCAGATCGGCCGGAGTGTCACGGTGTGGGCCGTTTCCACGGTGACCATGCTGGTGCTCGCCGGCCTCCTGCCGGACTTCCAGCTCCAGTCCGCCAACGAGGACAGCGCGACGCAGATCGCGGTGACCGCCGCGTTCGGCGCCGGCGCCTTCGGTCTGCTGTCGGCGCTGGTGTGGCCGCTGCTGGTCCGGCTGCTGCTGCTGGTGCCGGCCCTGGTGCTCGGGCTGCTGGTCTTCTTCCTCAACGGCGCGCTGCTGCTGGTGGCGCTGCGCGTCAACCCGGCCGCGCACGGTGCCGCCGGACCGGAGACCGCGGTGGTGGTCGCGGCCGTGATGTCGGCCGTCGCCTCCGCCACCGGCGGTGCCCTCGCCGTCCGCGACGACGACGCCTACCGGCGCCGGCTCTACCGCCTGGCCGACCGCCGCCGCGGCACCGCCCCGCCCTGCCCGAGCGGCCACGGCACCGTCTTCATCCAACTGGACGGCGTCGGCCACGACGTACTGCGGACGGCAGCCGGCAAGGGCGCCATGCCCACCGTCGCCCGCTGGCTCGGCGCCGGCACCGCCCCCGGCAGCCACCGGCTCACCCACTGGCGCACCGACTGGTCCAGCCAGACCGGCGCCAGCCAGCTCGGCATCCTGCACGGCTCCAACCACGACGTCCCCGCCTTCCGCTGGTACGAGAAGGACACCCGCGAGGTCATGGTCTGCAACCGCCCCTCCAGCGCCGCCGAACTCCAGCGCCGCGCCGTCGAGCACACCGGCGACGGCGGCCTGCTCACCCTGGACGGCGCCAGCCGCGGCAACCTCTTCAGCGGCGGCGCCGACCAGCAGGCCCTGGTGCTGTCCATCGCGGTGCGCCGGCGCAGCCGGGAGACCCGCTCCCGGGCCGGGTACTTCGCCTACTTCTCCGACCCCGCCAACGCGGTCCGCACCGCCCTGTCCTTCGGCGCCGAGGTGGCCCGCGAGATCGGCCAGTCCGTGCGGGCCCGCGCCCGCAAGGTCCGCCCCCGCGTCTCGCGCGGCGGCCTCTACCCCTTCGTCCGGGCCTTCGCGACCGTCGTCGAACGGGACGTCGTGGTCGCCGCGGTCATCGGCGACATGCTGGCCGGCCGCACCGCCGTCTACGCCGACCTGGTCGCCTACGACGAGGTCGCGCACCACTCCGGACCGCACAGCCGGGACGCCGAGAAGGTCCTCGCCCGCCTGGACCGCTCCCTCGCGCTGATCGAGAAGGCCGCCGAGCACGCCCCGCGCCCGTACCGGATCGTCGTGCTGTCCGACCACGGCCAGAGCCCCGGCGAGACCTTCCACGCCCGCTACGGACTCACCCTCGCCGACCTGGTCCGGGCCGGCTGCGGACTGCCCGTGCCGCGCAAGGCCCAGCGCACCCACAGCGGCGCCGAGGCCCGCAACACCGTCCGCGCCGCGATGGGCCGCCCGGTCGAGGAGGGCGGCGAACAGCACCGCCCCTCGCGCCGCCGCTCCGAACCCCTGGTCCTGGCCTCCGGCAACCTCGGTCTGATCTCCTTCCCGGACGTCGGCCACCGGATGAGCCGCGAGGAGATCGACGCCCGCCACCCCGCGCTGCTCACCACCCTCGCCAACCACCCCGGCGTCGGCTTCCTGCTGGTCCGCAGCGAGGCACACGCCGACGACGAGTACGACGGTCTGGTGCTCGGCGCGCGCGGCGCGGAGATACCGCTGGACCGGCTCGGCGAGGACCCCGGCCCGCTCGCCCCGTTCGGCCCCGGCGCCGCCGACGCGGTCCGCCGCACCCACGCCTTCCCGCACACCGCCGACATCATGGTCAACTCCTCGCTCGACCCGGCCGACGGCGAGGTGCTCGCCTTCGAGGAGCAGATCGGCTCGCACGGCGGGCTCGGCGGCGCCCAGTCCAAGGCGTTCCTGCTCTCCCCGACCGCGCTGACCGCCCCGGTCGCCGAGGGCTCGGAGCTGGTCGGCGCCGAACATGTGCACCGGGTCCTGCGCCGCTGGCTGCGCGAGTCCGACGGCCCGCAGATACCGCTGGACGATTCACCGCCCGAAGCGCACGAGGACGCACCTTTTGCGATGCCGGACGGGGTCGTACAGGACAAAAGCGCCTGATTCGGCCGACCGCCCGGGAGTGCCCGACCATGGGCGGCGCCCGGCGATCCCGGGCCGCACCACCGGAAAGGCCAGAGAGGCGCACCACCCATGCACGTCACCGGGACCGCAACCCCGCCGGCCCCGCGGCGGACCCCCGACCGGCACACCCGCCGCTTCGGACTCCCCGTCGCCACCGCCCTGGTCATGGGCAACATCATCGGCGGCGGCATCTTCCTGCTCCCGGCCTCCGTCGCCCCCTTCGGCACGGTCAGCCTGCTCGCCTTCGGCGTGCTCACCGTCGGCGCGATCGCCCTCGCGCTGGTCTTCGGCCGGCTCGCCGCCCGCGATCCTCCCCCACCCTTCGGGCGGGGGGACCCCCACTCGCTTCGCTCGCCGGCGGGCCGTACGTCTCGGTCTACCAGGGCGCGCTGTTCCTGTTCGCCGGCGTGCTGGTGTACGCGGTGCTGGCGGGCCGGCGTACCCGCGAGGGGCGTTCAGCCGCCGGTGCACCCCCGTTCTCCGTGGACGGGCCCCGAGTGTGATCGGATAGGGACGGAACCATCCGAACCGCGAAAGGACTTGACGTGGCCACCACGCGCTCCGCACACACCGTCTGGGAAGGCAACCTGTTCGAGGGCAACGGCGTCGTCACCTTCGACTCGTCCGGCATCGGCGAGCAGCCGGTGTCCTGGCCGTCCCGCGCCGAGCAGGCGAACGGGAAGACCAGCCCCGAGGAGCTGATCGCCGCCGCCCACTCGTCCTGCTTCTCCATGGCGCTGTCCAACGGCCTGACCGGCGCCGGCACCCCGCCCACCAAGCTCGTCACCTCCGCCGACGTCACCTTCCAGCCCGGTGAGGGCATCACCGGCATCCACCTCACCGTGGAGGGCACCGTCGACGGCCTCGACAACGACGCGTTCGTCGCCGCCGCCGAGGACGCCAAGCAGAACTGCCCGGTCAGCCAGGCGCTGACCGGCACGACCATCACGCTGTCGGCGAAGCTCGCCTGAAACCGCCGGCGCGCGCCCCTTCCGCCGCGACCCGGCGGAGGGGGCGGCGGGTCACCCGCCGTCGCAGTCCCGTTCCAGCAGGTGCAGGGCGCGCAGGGACGCCTCCAGGGCGAAGCGGCGGTCGGGGTCGGCGAGCCGGTCGCCCAGCAGGGAGTCCAGGTTGCGCAGCCGGTAGCGGACGGTCTGGGCGTGCACGCCGAGCAGCTCGCCGACCTGCTCGGCGGGGGCCCGGGTGGAGACGTGCACCCGCAGGGTCTCCACCAGCCGGTCGCGGCGGCTGGCCGGCAGATGGTCGATCGGGGCCAGCTCACCGGCCGCGAGGTGGGTCACCAGCGCCGGGTCCGACAGCAGCCACAGGGTCACCAGGTGGTCGGCGCAGCGGACCACGGGCGCGTCCGGCACCACGCCCTCGTCGATCAGCTGCGCCACCCGCCGCGCCCAGCGGATGGAGTCCGCCGCCTGGGCCAGTGGCACGGTCAGCCCCACCACGGCGTGCGCGCCGGTCAGGGCCGCGTCGAGCATGGCCCGGCGCTCCGCGGTGAGCGCGCCCGGCACCAGCAGGTGCGGCTGCGGGACGTCCAGGTCGGACAGCACGTCGTCGGCGAGACCCGCCTCCAGGTGGTCCGGCACCGGGGACCGCAGGGCGATCATGGTGATCTCGCTGGGCAGTGGCCAGGCGGCCGCCTCGCACAGCCCGGTCAGGGCCTGGGGCAGCGGGGGCGCGGCCAGGATGAGGTGCAGCAGCCGTCTTCGCTGGGCCGGCACCTCGGAGAAGGCCCGGGACTGCACCTCGACGTAGCCCTCGCGGGAGATCCGCTCCAGTTCCTCGACGTAGGCGAACAGGGCGTCGGCGAAGGCGAGGATCAGCGCGGGGGAGAGCCGGTACTGCTGGCCGACCGCCTTGGCGCGGCGCAGGGCGACCCGGGCGCCGAGCCGGTACGCCCCCTGGAGGGTGTCCAGTTCCCGGCCCTCGTAGGCTTCCACCCGGCCGAACCGGCGAAGCAGTTCGTCGCGCAGCGCGGCGTTCTTGCCCGGGTCGGCGACCCGGTCCACGAAGGCGTAGAGGGCCTGCTCGACACCTTGCCGGATGGCGTCGGCGTTCGGGCCGTTGAGCAGCCGGCCGTACACCGGGTAGGCCCGGGTGACCTCGATGCCGATCTCCTTCATCAGACCGGGCAACTCCGGCCGCATGAAGGCGGCGAACTCCTTGGGAAGGGGTTCGAGCGGTTCACCGACCTCCGGCGGCCGCGCGGTTGAAGGCATGAGTGCCGTCCCTTGCTCTCCGGTGCCCACGGTGTGCCGGGCAGGTGCCCCCGGAGCAGGTGCGAGGGAGGCACCCGACCGGACTTGGGGTGCTGCGTGTCTGGGCTGTTGAAGCTAAATCATGTTCGGTGGGACGTACACAGTCCGTGCACATTTAGGTGCGAAGGGACGGGACGGGGGTGCCGGGACGGCTGAGAATCGCCGTTGCGCGGCCGTTAATTGACGGCGGAGTGCCAGTTCTGCGCCAGGCGCTCGCCGGCGTCGGGGGCGACGGTGCCGGGGGCGTTCAGACCGGCGAGCGCGGTCTGGGTGCTGTTGAGAGTGAGGCTGTTCTTCCCGGCGGCGGAGGGCAGCCCGGTCTTGAGGTTGACCGCCGCGTCGATGATGCCCAGCAGTCCGAGGCCGCAGCCACTGGCGCCGGGCACCGCGAAGGTGCTGTCGTTCTGGGTCGACCCGGTGAGGTTGATGCGGCTCATCTCGCCGTCGTCGGCGGGCGTGCCGTCACCCTGGAAGAACGTCATGCCGAACTCCGGGAACTCCAGGTTCTCCGGCTGGAGCACGACGGGCTTGGCCTGGGTGCCGATGTAGCACTTGCTGCCGAGCAGCGGGTTCTCCAGGTGGATGCGGACGGGTATGGCGACGATCGGCTCCCCGGTGACGATGCCCGCGGTCTGGTTGAAGGCGTAGGGTGTGCCGACCGACTCCACCGTCGCGGTGATCTTGTTGAGGGAGCTGTTGCTGAGCTGCTCGCAGATCGCGGTGACGGCGGGCACGTTGCTCGGGCACATCAGTCCCAGCAGCCCGCCGGGGACGGTCGCGGAGTCGGCGATCAGCGCGCCGCCGGCCGGGGCCACCACGGTGCTGGTCCCGTCGGAGTTCTGCACGACCCCGATCTGGAGGTTGGTCCTGCCGGTGGTGACGGTGGTGTTGCCCAGTTTGATGGAGCCGCTCGCCGAGCTGGAGACCACGCACTGCGGGGTCTGGGCCAGGCCGTCCGCGGCCAGCATCGCCGGCGCGTCCACCGGACAGCGGGTGAAGGGCGCCCACTCGCCGTTCGGCACGGCGGCCGCCGCGGTCGCGGTGCCCATGGACGCGAAGGCGCCCAGCGCGGTGCCGACGGCGGTGACGGTGGTGGCGATTCCGGCGCGGTGGGAGAAGCGGTTCATGAGGTGCCTTCCGTAAGGGGCTGGGGGAGGGGAACTCAGCGCTCGGGTACGGGGATCTTCTTGGGCTGGCCGTCGGCGGTGCACTCGTCCAGGTTGAGCTCCTCGGCCGAGACGAAGCAGGCCTGCCCCTGGATCTGCTTGATGTAGTTGCCGGGGCCGGAGACGGAGGCGGTGAGCAGGCGGTCGAGGTTCTCGCCGTCGGCGGTGCCGCAGCCGGTGAAGGCGGGGATGGCGGCCTCACCGGTCAGCGGGCCGCCGGAGAGCAGGAGGTAGCCGGTGGCGGTCTCGCCCAGGTTCTGTTCGCCCCGGCCGTACAGGACCAGGTGGTCACCGGGGTATTTCTCCGGCTCCGGGTCCTCGGAGACCAGGGAGGTCCTGGTCCGGCACTCGGCGCCCACGTCCAGCGGGGTGCCGTTGATCTCCAGGGATGTCACCCGCAGCGCGATCGGGGCCCGGACGTAGGTGTCCGTGCTGGTGAACATGAAGTCGGTGAAGCCGCTGGAGTCGATGGTCATCGGGCCGGTCTGCTCCAGCACCATGGTGGCCTTCGTCGGGGTGAAGTCGAAGGACAGGAAGGTCGCCTGGAACGGCGGGCTCTGCTTGCGCTGCTTGTACCAGAGGTCGGCGGTGGAGTGCTGGCTGATGGTGGCGCCGCTGAAGTCCGGCAGGAACTCGAACTGCGGCTCGCCCTGGGTGATCAGGGTGCAGAACGGCGGGATCAGCGCGGCCCCGTCGAGCTTGTTCACGTTGGCGTAGCCGGTGATGTAGGCGTTCAGCGACATCGGCCCGGCCGGGTACTCGTCGTCGTACTTGCAGGGCGGCGCCGTGCGTTCGGCGGTGCTGCCGTCCGGCGGGGCCTCGGCCACCTTCGGGGCGCGCTCGCCCTGCCGGCCGGCGTCGTCGGCGGACTGCCCCGGCGGGCCCGACGCGGAGGCGGTCCCGGAGGGCGATCCGCTCGGGGACCGCGTGCCGCCGGTCTCGTCCGTGCCGAGGGGAACGGCCGCCAGCCGGCCTCCGTCCGGTGCCCCGTCGGCGAGCCGGCACTCAACGGTCAGCGACGCGGGGGCGGTGGCGCCGCCGTCCGCGGTGGACGGGGTCAGGTCGACGGCGAGGTTCCCGGCGGTGAAGGTCAGCTCGTGCGTGCCCTGACCGGTCACCGAGGGGACGTCTCCGGTCGCGGTCAGCGTCAGCGGCCCGGACGGCGGCAGGGCCACGGGTTCGGCGTCGCCCCGCCAGGTCGCCTCGGCGGCGGCCTCGCCCTGGGCGACCCCGACGGTGAGCCGGGTGGCCGCCCGGACGCCGGCCGCGCCCAGCGCGGTGAGGTCCCCGGTGGCCCGCTCCGGCAGTTCGACGGTCGTGGTCACGTCCGCGGGCTGGACCGGCGCACCGGCGGCCGCCCGGTCCGGGAGGGTCGCGGAGATCCGTACCGTCGCCGGCTGTTCCCCGGACGGCAGCGCGCACAGGTAGGGCAGTGCGGCGTCGACCGTCTGCGGACCGGCCGCCTGGGCGCCGGCCGCCGCCGGCACGGTCGCGGCCAGCACGACGAACGCGGCGGCGGCCGCGCGCCGGGCCCGGCCGCGGGCCGAGGGACGCGGGACGGTACGGGGGACGGTCATCTGTCGCTCCGCTCGGGTGGGTCGGGGTCGGGGTGGCCGGCGGCGGCCGGGTACGGGCGGGCGACCCGCGGGCGCCCGGCCGGGGTCACCGGCCGGGCGCCGCTGGGCCGCACACCGGTTACGGGTTGGTCCCGACGATCTGCGGGATGGTGGTGGTGCCCGTGATCTTGACCGGGTAGTTGCCCTTGAAGGTGGGCTTGGTGGCGGTGGTGACCACGGTGCCGCAGCCGGAGACCGAGGTGACGGCCAGGTCGCCGCTGACGCTGTTGACCGCCAGGACGCCGGTGGAGTTGGTGTAGGTGCCGGTGGCCTTGCCCTCGACGGTGAACGCGCAGGCGCCGGCGGTCACCTTCGCCTTGACGTTGCCGATGTAGCCCTTGGTGACACCGGTCGAGGCGGTGTAGTCCTGCGCGACGACGGTCCAGGGGGTGGTCGCGACGGTCGTGACGTTGCCCAGGACGCTGGTGCACGGCGAGGCGCTGGTGCCGAAGTTGATGGCGTTGATGGAGGCCACCGTCGCGGGGTTGCCGGTGGCGCTGTTCAGCGTGCCGGTGGCGGTCGACGTCGTGCACGTCATCGGGATGTTGGCGGTCAGGATGATGTTCCCGCTGTTGTTCGCCGTGAAGTTGGCCGGCGACGGGGTGACGGTCCAGACGGTGGAGGGGACGGCCGAGGCGGGCGCGACGGCCATGGCGAAGGCGGCGGCGCCCGCGCCGACGACGACGGCGATTCTTGTCAGGGGCTTCTTCATGACTCCGGGACTCTCCTTGTGGATTGACCGGCGAAGGGGGATCGCGCCCGCTTGGACGAGCGGGGAAACGGGCGGTCCGCGGCTCGGAAATCCTCGACCGCGACCCTGACGTTACTTGCGGGAAACTTAGCCGAACAATGTCGCCGACCATGATTCTTTGGGAAAGCCCTGGAATCTGTCCCCAGATGAGCGGTCCGGTGCCCGGCTTAGTCACCGACTGCCAAGTCGGGCGCCACCGCCGCGGCCGGCCCGGCAGGGGGCGTCAGTACTCATCCGGTGACAAGAGGAAAGGGCCTTTTTGTCGCCCGGCTGACAAAGCGCCGATGGCCGAACCGAAACCTACGGAAAAGTAGGTTCTGACCCTTGCCCGCTCAGGTTACTCAGCCGTAGCGTGCCGGATACGGCGCTGATCTCCCGGTGGGTGCCCCCTCGCTGAGGAGACGCGACGGATGACTTCCGGCCTTGCCCTCCTTCAGGGGCGGACATCCGTCGGCAGAGCCGTACGGGACCGTCCCCCCGGTGGCCGTGCGGCCCTGCCCCGCACCCGGCAGACAAAGTCCACGACCCGGTTTGTCTGCGCGGTGACAAAGAACAAGAAGATCGGCGCGAGCCGTGTCCCGCCTATTGTCAGTGAACGGCGCACCGGCTTAACGTGCGCTCCGCGGTGCACACCGGCCGCACCCTCTTTGGAGGTGATATGGGAATCGAAGTGGTGGTCGAGGGTCTCACCAAGTCCTTCGGCAAGCAGCGGATCTGGCAGGACGTGAGCCTCACACTGCCGGCCGGAGAAGTCAGCGTCATGCTCGGGCCGTCCGGCACCGGGAAGACGGTTTTTCTGAAGTCGCTCATCGGACTTCTCAAGCCCGAGCGGGGCCGTGTCCTCATCGACGGCGTGGACATGGTGAACAGCCCGGAACGCGATATTTACGAGACCCGGAAAAAGTTCGGGCTCATGTTCCAGGACGGCGCCCTTTTCGGTTCCATGTCCCTCTTCGACAACATCGCCTTTCCGTTGCGCGAGCACACCCGCAAGAAGGAGTCGGAGATCCGCCGCATCGTCATGGAGCGGATCGACGTGGTGGGACTGCTGGGCGCCGAGGGCAAACTGCCGGGAGAGATCAGCGGCGGCATGCGCAAACGGGCCGGGCTGGCCCGCGCGCTCGTCCTGGACCCGCAGATCATCCTGTGCGACGAGCCGGACTCCGGGCTCGACCCGGTCCGCACCGCCTTCCTCTCCCAACTGCTGATCGACCTGAACGCGGGGATCGACGCGACGATGCTGATCGTCACCCACAACCTCGACATCGCCGCCACCGTGCCCGACAACATGGGCATGCTCTACCGGCGCGAACTGGTCACCTTCGGCCCCCGCGAGGTGCTGCTGACCAGCGAGGAACCGGCCGTGGCGCAGTTCCTGGCCGGACGCCGCGAGGGCCCGATCGGCATGTCCGAGGAGAAGGACGCCGCCACCCTGGCCGCCGAGGCGGCCGGCCCGAGCCCGGTGCCGGCCGGCCCCCGGGAGATCGTCCCGCAACTGGAGCCGTCCCCCGGACTGCCGCCGCGCCGCGCCGCCGGCCGCCACCGCGAACGCGTCCTGGGCATGCTGGACCGGCTGCCGCCCGCGGCCCGCGCCGCCATCCAACGCACCTACGCCACGCACGGCAACGGCGGCACCCTCGCCGCACCGGGCGGCGCCGGCACCCCCGGCGGCGTACCGGGCGGCACCGGCACCCCCGGCGGCGTACCGGGCAGCACCGGCGCCCCCAGCGGCGTACCGGGCACCCCCGGCGCACCAGATGCCGCGGCCGCCGCCACCCTCCCGATGCCCGCCGCCGGGAGTGGTACATGATCACCGGTGCCCTGCGGCAGACGGGACAGCTCTTCGCGCTCGCCGCCGAGGTGGCCCGCGCGATCTTCCGGCGGCCGTTCCAGTTCCGCGAGTTCGTCGAGCAGTTCTGGTTCATCGCGAGCGTCACGATCCTGCCCGCCGCCCTGGTCTCCATCCCGTTCGGCGCGGTGATCGCCCTCCAGGTCGGCTCGCTCACCCAGCAGTTGGGCGCCCAGTCCTTCACCGGCGGGGCCAGCGTGCTGGCCGTCGTGCAGCAGGCCAGCCCGCTGATCGTCGCCCTGCTGATCGCCGGCGCGGCCGGCTCCGCGATCTGCGCCGACCTCGGCTCGCGCACCATCCGCGAGGAACTGGACGCCATGGAGATCATGGGCGTCTCGCCCGTGCAGCGCCTGGTGGTGCCCCGGGTACTGGCCACCATGGGCGTCGCCGTGCTGCTCAACGGCCTGGTCTCCGCGGTCGGCATCCTCGGCGGCTACGTCTTCAACGTCTTCCTCCAGGACGGCACCCCCGGCGCCTACCTCTCCAGCTTCTCCGCCCTCGCCCAGCTGCCCGACCTGTACATCAGCGAACTCAAGGCGCTGGTCTTCGGGTTCATCGCCGGCATCGTCGCCGCCTACCGGGGCCTCAACCCGCGCGGCGGCCCCAAGGGCGTCGGCGACGCCGTCAACCAGTCCGTCGTCATCACCTTCCTGCTGCTCTTCTTCGTCAACATGGTGATGACGGGCGTCTACCTCCAGATCGTTCCGCCGAAGGGAGGCTGAACACCGGTGGCCTCCCCGCTCGTCTGGCTCGACCGCTCCGGCGACCAACTCCTGTTCTACGTACGCTCGTTGCTCTGGATACCGCGCACCCTGCACCGCTACCTCCGGGAGGTGCAGCGGCTGCTCGCCGAGGTCGCCTTCGGCACCGGCGGTCTCGGGGTGATCGGCGGCACCATCGGCGTGATGATCGCGATGACCCTGTTCACCGGGACCGTCGTCGGACTCCAGGGCTACGCAGCCCTGGACCAGATCGGCACCGCCGCCTTCACCGGGTTCGTCTCCGCGTACTTCAACACCCGCGAGATCGCCCCGCTGGTCGCCGGACTCGCCCTGTCCGCGACCGTCGGCGCCGGCTTCACCGCGCAGCTCGGCGCGATGCGCATCAACGAGGAGGTCGACGCCCTCGAAGGCATGGGGGTGCGCTCGCTGCCCTACCTGGTCACCACCCGCATCATCGCCGGCGTGGTCGCCATCGTCCCGCTCTACGCGATCGGCCTGCTCTCCTCCTACCTGGCCTCCCGCTATGTCACCGTCCTGTTCAACGGCCAGTCCCGGGGCACCTACGACCACTACTTCAACCTGTTCCTGTCACCCACCGACGTGCTGCTGTCCGTCCTGAAGGTGCTCATCTTCAGCGTGATGGTGATCGTCGCCCACTGCTACTACGGCTACCGGGCCTCCGGCGGCCCGGCCGGGGTCGGGGTGGCGGTCGGCCGGTCGGTGCGCAACGCCATCGTGCTGATCAGTGTCACCGACTTCTTCCTGTCGCTGGCCCTGTGGGGCGCCACCACGACCGTGAAGGTGGCGGGGTGAGATGAGCGGATCGCGAGGCGCGACAGTGCGCCGCCGGCTGGCCGGGGTGGTCTTCCTGGTGGTGCCCGTCCTGCTGGTGTGGCTGGCCGTCGCCGTCTACGACAAGCAGTTCACCGACTCCGACCCGGTCACCGTGGAGACCGCCGGCGTCGGCAACGAGATGCACCTGGGCGCCGAGGTCAAGCTGCGCGGTGTCGTCGTCGGCGAGGTCCGCGCCATCGACGCCACCGCCGACGGCGCCCGGCTCACCCTGGCCCTGAAGCCCGGCGCCCGCGCCGGCATCCCGGCCGACGTACGCGCCCAGATGCTGCCGACCACGCTGTTCGGCGAGCGGTTCGTGGCCCTCGTACCGCCCGCGTCGCCCTCCGCCGAGCCGCTGGCGGCCGGCGCCGTCATCCCGCAGGACCGCTCCGCCAGCGCCGTCGAACTCCAGCAGGTCCTCGACAACGTGCTGCCGATGCTCACCGCCGTCCAGCCGCAGAAACTCTCCGCCACCCTCTCCGCCGTCTCCCAGGCACTCGCCGGACGCGGCGACCAACTGGGCGACACCCTCACCCTCCTCGACGACCACCTGAAGAAGTTCAACCCCCAACTGCCCACACTCAACCGGGACTTGAAAGAGCTGGTGAAGGTCAGCCAGGTCTACGCCGACGCCGCCCCCGACATCCTCACCGCCCTCACCGACTTCACCACCACCAGCGGCACACTGGCCGAGAAGGAGAGCGAGCTGGCCGGCACGCTGGGCGCCACCACCCGGACGGCCGAGGACCTGACCGCCTTCCTGCGGCAGAACGAGGACAACATCATCCGCCTCTCCGCCGCCTCCCGCCCCACCCTCGACCTGCTCGCCGAGTACTCCGCCGCCTTCCCCTGCACCCTGCGCACCCTCGCCGACTTCGTCCCGGCCATGGACCAGGCGCTCGGCAAGGGCACCGACCGGCCCGGCCTGCGGGTCGACGTCACCACCGTGCCCTCCCGCGGCGCCTACCGCCCCGGCACCGACACCCCCTCCTACGACGCCGGCGGCGGCCCCCGCTGCTACCCGGTGCCCTACCTCGGGGTGGCCGCGAAACCGGCCGTACAGGTGCCCGCGGCGGCCGGGCAGGACCTCGGCCCGGCCAACTCCCCGCAGGAGAACGACCTGGTGAACGAACTGCTCGCGCCGGCCGCCGGCCAGGCCGCCACCGACCTCCCGGAGTGGAGCAGCCTGCTGGTCGGCCCGGCGCTGCGCGGCACGGAGGTGACCCTGCGATGAGTTCTCGGCGCAGCACCCACGCCACCCGGCGCCGCCCGCTGACCGGCCCGGTGCTCAAGTCCCTCGCCTTCCTGCTGGTGACCGCGCTGGCCACCACGATCCTCGGGGTGAGCGTCGCGGGCACCGGCGTCGGCGACGACGACCGGGCCTCCTACCGGGCGCTCTTCACCGACGTCACCGGACTCACCGACGGCGACAGTGTGCGTATCTCCGGGGTCGAGGTCGGCGAGGTCACCGACGTCCGCGTGGTCGACCGGCGCACCGCCCAGGTCACCTTCACCGTCCGCGACGACCGCACCCTGCCCCGCTCGACCACCGCCGCCGTGAAGTACCTCAACATGGTCGGCCAGCGCTACATCGCCCTGGACCGGGGCAGCGGCGACCTCACCGGCACCCTCGACAGCGGCGACACCATCGGACTGGACCGCACCGCCCCCGCCCTCGACCTCACCCTGCTCTTCAACGGCTTCAAGCCGCTGTTCGAAGGGCTCTCCCCGAAAGACGTCAACGAACTGGCCGGCTCCATCGTGCAGGTGCTCCAGGGCGAGGGCGGCACCGTCGACAGCCTCATCACCCACATCGGCTCGCTCAGCTCGACGGTGGCCGCCAAGGACCAGGTGATCGGCGAGGTGGTGAGGAACCTCAACACGGTGCTGGGCACCCTCAACGACCGCGAGGCCGACTTCGACACCCTCGTCGACACCCTCCAGAAGCTGGTCACCGGCTTCAACGACGACCGGGAGCCACTCGGCGAGGCGGTCGCCGCCATGGGCGACCTCACCACGGTGACCGCCGGACTCCTCGAGGACGGGCGGGCGCCGCTCAAGCAGGACATCCACGAACTGGGCCGGCTCTCCGGCAACCTCGCCGGCGCCACCGGCCAGATCGAGGACTTCCTCGCCAACACCCCCGCCAAGCTGACCGCGCTCGGCCGGCTCTCCTCCTACGGCTCCTGGTTCAACCTCTATCTCTGCGAGGCCCGGGTGGACGGCGTCACCACCTCCACCGGCGCCGAGCCGCCCACCGGCATCGCGGTCACCGAAGCGAGGTGCGGCGCATGACCCTGCTGCTGCGGCCCGACCAGCCACCCACCCCCGTCCCCGCACCGCCCCGCCGCCCCCGCCGGCCGCGGCTGAAGCCGGTCAAGGAACGCAACCCGGTCACCGTGGCCCTGGTCGGCCTGGTGCTGCTCGCCCTGCTCACCGTCCTCGCCTACCACGCCGACCGGTTCTCCCTGACCGGCGGCGGCACCACCTACACCGCCGACTTCACCGAGGCCGCCGGACTCGACGACGGCGACGAGGTGCGGGTGGCCGGCGTCAAGGTCGGCGAGATCACCGGGGTCGCCCTGGACGGCGACCGGGTCAAGGTCACGTTCGAGGTCGAGGACGCCTGGATCGGCGACCGCACCACCGCGGCCATCGCCATCAAGACCCTGCTCGGCGACAAGTACCTGGCGCTGGACCCGCTCGGCGCGGGGGAACAGGACCCCGGCCACCGCATCCCGCGGACCCGGACCACCTCCCCGTACGACGTCACCCAAGCCTTCCAGGACCTCAGTTCCACCGTCGACGACATCGACACCCAGCGGCTCGCCGAGAGCTTCGAGACCATCTCCGAGACCTTCGCGGACTCCCCGCCGCACGTCCGCCAGGCCGCCACCGGACTGTCCGACCTGTCCCGCTCCGTCTCCAAGCGCGACCGCGAACTGGCCGAACTCTTGGACGGCAGCGCCCAGTTGACACAGACCCTGAAGGACAAGAAGTCCAGCTTCGAGACCCTCATCGAGGACGCCGGACCGCTGCTCGGCGAACTCCAGGACCGGCGGGACGCCATCACCGCCCTGCTCAAGGGCAGCCGCGACCTCGGCGCCCAGCTGACCGGCCTGGTGGCGGACAACGAGAAACAGCTCGGCCCCACCCTGACGGCGCTCGGCCGGGTCACCACCGTCCTGGAGCGGAACAGCACCCAGTTGGACCGGACCCTCGCCCTGGTCGGCCCCTACTACCGGCTGCTCGGCAACACCGTGGGCAGCGGCCGCTGGTTCGACAGCTACCTGTGCGGGGTCGTGCCGCGGGACTACCTGCCCGCCACGTCCCAGCCCGAGAAGTCCTGCATGCCGCCCAAGCAGTCCGGGACGGCCCAGGGGAGTGGTGAGTGATGCCCAGGCGCCGACAACTTCTCGCCGTGGCCCTCGCGCTGGTGGTGGTCGCCGCCGGCCTGGCCACCGCCCGCGCCCTCGACTCCGCCGGCACCCGCCTGACCGCGTACTTCGACCGCGCCGTCGGCATCTACGCCGGCTCCGACCTGCGCATCCTCGGCGTCCGGGTCGGCGAGGTGGAGTCCGTCCACCCGCAGGGCACCCGGGTCCGGGTCGAGCTGGCGCTCGACGACGGCGTACGGGTCCCGAAGTCGGCGCGCGCCCTGGTCGTCGCACCCAGCGTGGTCGCCGACCGGTACGTCCAGCTCACCCCGGCCTACAGCTCCGGACCGGCGCTCGCCGACGGCGCCGTACTGCCCGCCTCCCGCAACCGCACCCCGGTCGAGATCGACCAGCTCTACGCCTCGCTCACCGACCTCAGCGAGGCGCTGGGCCCGGACGGCGCCAACTCCGCCGGCGCCCTGTCCGACCTGCTGACGACCGGCGCCGCCAACCTCGACGGCAACGGCGCGGCCATCGGCGAGAGCATCGAGGAGTTCGGCAAGGCCGCCAAGACCCTCGACGGCTCCAGCGACGACCTGTTCGCCACCCTCAGCCGGCTCCAGACCTTCACCACCATGCTGAAGGACAACGACACCGACGTCCGCACCGCACAGGAACGCCTGGACACGGTCGTCGGCTACTTCGCCGACAACAAGGACGACCTGGCCGGCGCGCTGGACGAACTCGGCACCGCCCTGGCCCGGGTGAAGACCTTCATCGAGGACAACCGGGGCGAGCTGAAGAAGAACGTCGACAAACTGGTGCCGCTCACCCAGACCCTGGTCGACCAGCGCGCCGCACTGGCCGAGGCGCTGGACGTCGCCCCGCTGGCCGCGGACAACCTCGTCGGCGCCTACGACCCCGACACCGGCCTGCTGGACGGCCGCGCCAACCTCAACGAGATCAGCATGGGCGGCCCGCTGCTGCCGCTGCCCGCCACCGGCGGCGCCGCGACCTCCGAAGCGGGGGAGCGGTGATGCGCCGGCCCGGCCCGGTCCGGCGCGGCGCGCTGACCACCGGGGCCGCCGCCGGCGCCGGGCTCGGCGGCCTGCTCGCCCTCGGCCTGGGCTTCGCCCTCGCCCTCGGCGCGTTCTCGGTGACCGCGCCGCGCTTCGACGGCATCGAGGACCTGCCGCTGCCCGGCGGCGCCGACCTCGGCTCCCACCCGTACACCGTCACCGCCGAACTGGACGACGTCCTCAGCCTGGTGCCGCAGGCCGCCGTCAAGGTCAACGACGTCGCGGTCGGCCGGGTCACCCGGATCCGCCTGGACGGCGACGACTGGACGGCCCGCGTCACCATGGAGATCAACGGCGCCGTCGACCTGCCCGCCGACGCCGGCGCCCGCCTGGAACAGTCCAGCCTGCTCGGCGAGAAGTACGTCCAGCTCGTCGCGCCCGCCGAAGCGGACGGCGCCGGGCGGCTCGCCGACGGCGATGTCATCCCGGTCGCCCGCACCGGCCGCAACACCGAGGTCGAGGAGGTGTTCGGCGCCCTGTCCATGCTGCTCAACGGCGGCGGCGTCGCCCAGCTCAAGACCATCACCCAGGAACTCAACAAGGCGCTCGGCGGCCGCGAGCCCGAGGTCCGCTCCATGCTCCGCCGGGTCGAGGAACTGGTGGCCGACCTCGACGACCACCGCGCCGACATCACCGACGCCCTCGACGGCGTCAACCGGCTCGCCGCGACCCTGGCCGGCCGCGACGACGACGTACGCACCGTCCTCAGCGACCTGTCCCCCGGCCTGAAGACCCTGCACGAACAGCGCGGCGCCCTGCTGACCATGCTGCGCTCCCTGGACACGCTGTCCGGGGTCGCCGTCTCCACCATCGAAGCGAGCAAGGACGACATGGTCGCCGACCTCAAGGCCCTCGCGCCCACCCTGAAGGCCCTCGCCGACGCGGGCACCGACCTGCCCGACTCGCTCCAGGTGCTGCTCACCTACCCGTTCACCGACGAGGTGCTCAAGGGCGTCAAGGGCGACTACCTCAACGTGTACCTGA
Source organism: Streptomyces sp. JW3 (assembly GCF_052216785.1). Taxonomy (NCBI): domain Bacteria; kingdom Bacillati; phylum Actinomycetota; class Actinomycetes; order Kitasatosporales; family Streptomycetaceae; genus Streptomyces; species Streptomyces sp. JW3. The sequence goes on from NZ_JBQOUX010000013.1 coordinate 27,886, forward strand.
ACATGACCGCCGAGCCCGGCACCCAGGTGATCCCGCCGCTGGTGCCGGCCGGCACCGCGTCCGCCACGCCCACGCCCAGCGCCACGGCGCAGGGCGAGCAGGACAGCACGGCGAAGCAGAAGTCGGCACCGCTGCCGCTGCCCTCCGCGCAGACACCGACCGGGGGTTCGGGAGACGCCGGGGACAGGGGTGAGCAGGGATGATCACCCTCGCGGTACGTCTGAAGAATCTCGCGTTCCTCCTCATCGCCGTCCTCGTCCTCGGCTTCCTCGGCATCCGCTACGCCGACCTCGGCCGCTATGTCGGCGTCGCCGACTACTACACCGTGGACGTCGAACTCCCCCGCACCGGAGGCCTGTTCACCCACTCCGACGTCACCTACCGGGGGGTGTCGGTGGGCCGGGTCGGGGACCTCGACCTCACCGCCGACGGGGTGGTCGCCGAACTGCGCATCAAGAAGTCCGCGCCCGGCATCCCGGCCGACACCCGGGCCGTGGTCGCCGGGCTCTCCGCGGTCGGCGAGCAGTACATCGACCTGCGGCCCGAGAGCGACGCGGGTCCCTACCTGGCGGACGGCGCCCGGATCGCGCTGCCCGACACCGAGGTGCCCGCGCCCGTCACCGACGTGCTCACCAGCGTGAACGACCTCACCCGGTCGGTGCCGCTGGAGGATCTGCGCACGGTCGTCGACGAGTTCGGCAAGACCTTCGAAGGACACGGCGACGACCTCCAGGCGCTGCTGGACAGCGGCAGCGCCTTCGTCGAGGCCGCCGACCGCAACCTGCCCGCCACCACCCGGCTGCTCACCGACGGCGAGACGGTGCTGCGCACCCAGGCCGAGGAGGCCGCGGCGATCCGCGGCTTCGCCGACGGCGCCACCGAACTCGCCACCGCCCTCAAGGGCTCCGACGCCGACCTGCGCCGCCTGCTCACCGTCACGCCGGACGCCGCGAACCAGGTCAGCGGGCTGCTGCGGGACCTCGACCCCAGTCTGGGCGTGGTCCTCGCCAACCTGGTCACCACCTCCGAGGTGGCTCTCACCCGGCAGCGCGGCATCGAGGAACTCCTGGTGAAGTACCCGGCGGCCATCTCGGCCGGCGCCACCGCCGTCGACGGAGGAAAGATGAACCTCGGCCTGGCCGTCACCTTCTTCAAGCCGCTGCCCTGCACGGACGGGTACGGCGGCACCCGCTACCGCACCGGCCTGGACCTCGGCACCGCGCCCGCCCTCAACACCGACGCCGCCTGTACGGCGCCGGCCGCCAGCGGCGTCAACGTACGCGGCTCGGCCAACGCGCCCAGCGGCGGCGCGCTGCCGGCCCCGGCCCAGCCCGGCTCACTGCCCTCGGGCAGCACGGGTTCCGCGACGGCCGCGTCGCGCTCCGCCGAGTCGGCGCTGCCGGGCGCGCTGGCCCTGCCCGACGCGGGCGGCACCGGCACGGAGGGCCTGGCGGGACTGCTCGACGCGAGCGCGGCGGCGGGCCGATGAACCGGGCCCGGACACTCGCCGGCACGGGACTGGCGCTGGCGCTGGCGTTCTGCGGCACCGGGGCGTGGACGTACGCGCAGGCCCGCGGCGACGACTCGCTCGCCTACGGCCGGGAACGCGACGCGGCACTGGCCGACGGCCGCGAGACGCTCGCCGTCCTCAACACCCTCGACGCCTCGTCCCTGGCGCGGGCCCGGGCCGGCATCGCGGACTGGCGGGCCGCCTCGACCGGCCCGCTGCGGCGGGAACTGGGCGCCACCCGCCCCGCGAAGGGGGCCTCCGCACGCGGCACCGTCACGGAAGCGGCACTCACCGCCCTGGACACCCGCGCGGGCACCGCCAAGCTCGTCGCCACCGTCCGCGTCGAGGTCACACCGGCCGGCGCGAAGACGCCGACCACGGACCGCAAACGGCTGGAGGCCGTGCTGGCCCGCACGGCCGAGGACGAGTGGAAGGTCAAGGCACTGAGCGCGGTACCGCTGGCACGGACGGCACAGGAGGACACGACCCGATGACACGGCTGCTGCCCCTCGGCCGGCGCCCCCCCACCGCCTCGGGCGACGGGACGGAGGCCGAACCCCTCCGCGAGGAGCCCGGCACCGAAGACCCACCCACCCCGGCGGCATCCGAAGCGACAGCGGAGGCGGAAGCAAAGGCGGAGGCGGAGGGTGACCGCAGGCAGCGGAAGCCGCTCTGGCGGCGCCTCGTCCCCTCCGTCACCGCCGCCGCACTCGTCCTCGCCGGCGGCGGATTCTTCTACGGCGCCCACCAGTTGAGGTCCACCCCGTCCGCCGGGAACCACGCGCTGACCGACGCCGGGGCGACCACCCGCGTCGCCGGCGACGTCGGCAACGCCCTGGCCCGGGTCTTCTCGTACACGCCGGACGGCCTGGCCGCCACCGAGCGTTCCGCGCGCTCCGTCCTCGCCGGACGCGCGGCCCGCCAGTACACCGAGCTGATCGACCGGGTGCGCGCGGACCTCAAGAAGCGGCGCGTCACCCTGAGCACCCAGGCGGTGCGCACCGGGGTGATCGAACTCGACGGGGACAGCGCGCGGTTGCTGGTCTTCCTCGACCAGATCTCCGACCGCGGCAAGGACGGCAGCAGCGCCGCCGCGGCGCAGCTCACGGTCACCGCGCGCTGGGAGCGGGACCAGTGGTGGATCGTCGACATCAGGACCCGCTGAGCGGGCGCGGAAGAGGGGAACACCCATGAAACGCGGGACCAGAGCGGCGGCGGCCGGACTCCGGACACTGCCGGTCACCGCCCTCGCGCTCGTCCTCGTCCTGCTCGCGGGCGGTTTCGCCGCGTGGGCCGGCCAGGACTGGTACGACGCCGCCCACGACGACACCGTGGCCTATGCCGAGCAGCGCGACGACGCCCTCGCCGCCGGGGAACAGGCCGTCCAGAACCTCAACACCCTCGACCACCGCGGCCTCGACCGCGGCCTCGACCTCTGGGAGTCCTCGACCACCGGCGACCTGCACGACCAACTGGTCGCGGGACGCGAGGAGTTCGCCGCCCAGGTGAAGAGCGCCAAGACCGTCACCACGGCCAAGGTGCTGTCCGGCGCCGTCACCGAACTCGACGACCGGGCCGGCCGGGCCCGGGTGCTGGTCGCGCTGCGGGTGACGGTGCGGGCGCCCGGCGACGAGAGCACCGACAAGGACAGCCGCATGCTCGGCGAACTGACCCGCACCGGCGGCCACTGGAAGCTCAGCGCCCTGGGGCAGGCCCCGGTCGGCGGCACGTCGGCCGGCTGACCGGCCGCAGGAGAGGACCACAGACCATGCCGACGACCACCCGCCACAGCCTCAACACCCTCCGCCGCCGCCAGGCCCGCGAGACGCTGCGCACACAGGCCGCCCCCGACGCCATGAAGGGGCGCGGGGAACCGCGCGACCAGCCACCACCCACCCGCACCCACCCCTCGTCCCGTACCACCACGGCGTCGCCCGGCTCCCGGCGGCCCCTTGCCGCCCTCTGCCTCCTCACCCTCCTCCTCGGCGGCTTCGCCGGCTGGGCGCACGCCCGCGCCGAGAGCCTCCGCGACACCCCCGCCGCCCGCAACACCGCGCTCTTGGACACCGCCCGCACCAGCGAGATCAAGGGCGCCACCAGCAAGGCGGTCGGCGCGCTGTTCTCGTACGACCACGCCGACCCCGCCGCCTTCGACAAGGCCGCGAAGGAGTGGCTGACGGGCCGGGCCGTCGCCCAGCACCGCGACCTGTTCGCCGCCGTCCGCACCCAGGCCGACCAGCAGAAGGCGGTGATCACCACCACCGTCACCGACAGCGCCGTCGAGCGGATCGACGGCGACCGGGCCCGGGTCCTGGTCTACGCCGACCAGAGCAGCGTCAGCACCGCCGGTGACAAGAAGGCCGACGACGACGGGACCTACGCGGGCGCGATGCTCGCCGTGGACGTCCAGCGGCGCGACGGCCGCTGGCTGGTCTCGGGCATCGACACCTTCGGCCGCTGACCCCGTACGCACCTCACCACCAGGGAGTGACAGCCCATGCCCCGACACCGCGCCCGACGGGTGCCCGCCCGGACCCGACAGGGGCTGCTGGCCACCGCCGTCGCCGTGACCGCGGTCGCGGCGCTCACCGGCTCCCAGGCCCCCGGACCCGCCCCGAAGGAGCACGGCCGCCCGGCCGCCGACGACCGCGCCGCCCCGGTCGCCGACCTGCCCTACGCCGAACTCGCCCCGCCCGACGACGACTCGTACCACACCGAACTCCCGCCGCTGGTCTCCCCGGACATCGCGCCCCGCGTCGCCCAGGCCGCCCGGATCCGCGCCGAGTCCGGCATCCCGGGCACCGTGCTGCGCGCCTACCGGGACGCGGAGGCGTCCGTCGCCCGGACCGACCCGGGCTGCCGGCTGCCCTGGCAACTGCTCGCCGCCATCGGCAAGGTGGAGTCCGGACAGGCCCGCGGCGGCGCGGTCGACCGCGCCGGCACCACGCTGGGCCGCATCACGGGCCCGGCACTCGACGGCCGGGGCTTCGCCCTGATCCTGGACAGCGACAACGGCGTGCACGACGGCGACCCGGTGTACGACCGGGCGGTGGGCCCGATGCAGTTCCTGCCGTCGACCTGGGCCCGCTGGGGCGCGGACGGCAACGGCGACGGCCGCAGCGACCCGAACAACATCTTCGACGCGGCCCTGGCCGCCGGCCACTACCTGTGCGCCGGGGACCGGAACCTGAGCGTCGCGGCCGACCTCGACGCGGCCGTGCTCAGCTACAACAACTCGCGCGCCTACCTCGACCTGGTCCGCCACTGGCTGGACTTCTACCGCCGGGGCGTGCACACCGTGCCGGACGGCAAGGGCGTGATCCCGGTCACCCCCGGCGCCGGCGGCGACACCCAGGCGACCGAGCCGGTCGGCGGCGGCCGGGGCGGTGCGGGCCGCGAGGACGGCGTCGTCATCGGCGACGACCCCGCCACGCCCACTCCCTCCCCGACACCGACCCGTCCGGCGTCGCCCTCGCCGTCCCCCGAACCGTCCGCGACTGAGCCCACCGCCTCGCAGCCACCGGACCCCTCGCCGTCCGACACCTCGGCCCCGCCGACGCCGGACCCGTCTCCCACACCGGACCCCACCGACTCACCGACCCCCGACCCGACGTCCCCGCCGCAGTGCCCCACGGACTCGGCGAGCCCCACACCGGAGCCGGACGCCTCACCCACCACACCGCAGGACGAGCCGACCTGCCCGGCCTGAGCGGCTACAGCACCGCGTCGAGCAGTCCCGGAAACCGTTCGTCCAGGTCGTCCCGGCGCAGGCTGAGCGAGCGGTGGCGGCCGTTCGGGACGTTGCGGATGACGCCGGCCTCGCGGAGCGTCTTGAGGTGGTGGGAGAGGGTCGACTTCGGCAGTGGGCCGGAGCGGGGCTGGCACTCCGCGACCTCCAGCGAGCCCTCGGTGGCCAGCCGGCGCACCAGGTCGAGCCGGATCGGATCGCTCAGCGCGAAGAGCACGCCGGTCAGCTCCAGTCCGGCGGCCTCGGGATGGGCGAACTCGCGGGTCGATCCAGTCATGGTTCGAGACTACTGGAACAAAGAGGGTTCGAGATTGTTGGAACATTCAGCGGAGGCGGCGTAAGCTCTCACTGTTCGAGAATCATGGAACAGTTGCTCTGGAGTTCTCATGTCCACCGCTCTTCGGCCGGCTCCGGCACCCGGTGTCCGTCCCCCGCGCCTGACCCGTGGAGCCGGCTTCTGGCTGCTGGGTCTCACCCAGCTCACGCTCATGGCGGCCAGCAGCGCGCCCTCCCCGCTCTACTCCGACTACGCGCACCGCTGGGGCCTGTCGGCCACCGCCCTCACCGTCGTCTTCGCGATCTACGCCGTGGCCCTGCTCGCCGCCCTGCTGGTGGTCGGCGGGCTCTCCGACCACCTGGGCCGGCGCCCGGTGCTGGTGGCCGCGCTGGTGGCCGAGGCCGCCGCGATGGCGGTGATGATGACCGCCGGCGGCGTCGGCCAGCTGATCGTCGGCCGGGCCCTCCAGGGGCTCGCCACCGGTGCCGCCACCGGCGCCATCAGCGCCGGACTGATCGACCTCCAGCATCCGGGCTCCAAGCTCGGCCCGCTGCTGACCAGCAGCGGCACCGCCGGCGGCATGGCCCTCGGCGCCCTGGCCGGCGGCGTCCTCACCCAGTACGCGCCCGCCCCGCACATCGTCGTCTTCGCGCTGCTGGTGGCCGCCTTCGTGCTGCTGGCCGCGACCGTGCCGCTGATCCCCGAAACCTCCCCGCGGCACCCCGGCACCCTCGCCTCGCTGCGGCCCCGGGTCGCCGTTCCGTCCGCCGACCGGGCGGCCTTCCTGATCGCGGTGCCCGCCTTCATCGCCAGTTGGGCGATCGGCGGCCTGTACCTCTCCCTGGGGTCGTCGCTGACGGCCGACATCCTGCACACGGGCAACCACGTCATGGCCGGCCTCGTGGTGGCCCTGATCTGCGGGACCGCCGCGGTGGCCTGCGTCACCCTGCGCGCCATGGCGCCGCTGCGGATGATGGTGACCGGCTCCGTCGGCCTGGTCGTCGGCGCCGTGCTGACCCTGCCCGCGCTGCTGGTCCCGTCGATGCCCCTGCTGCTGGCCGCGGCCGTCGTCGCCGGGTTCGGTTTCGGCCTGTCCTTCTTCGGCGCCTTCCGGATGCTGGCGCAGACCGCCGGCCACGCGAAGCGGGCCCAGCTCTTCGCCTCGGTCTACGTCGTCTGCTACCTGGCCAACAGCGTCCCGGCCGTGGTGGCCGGCCTGATCGTGCCGCGCGCGGGGCTGCGCGACACCGCGGTCGGCTACGTCCTGGTCGTCGCCCTGTTCGCCCTGCTGGCGATACCGTTCGGCGTCGCCGCGCTGCGGCGCACGGCCGCCCCCGCACCGGCCGCCGCCGGCGCCTGACACGGCCGCCCGCCGGGCCCGGCCACCGGTCACCGGCATGGCTCCCGATCCCCCGGGCACGCGCATCCCACGACGGTGGGCGCTCCAGGAGAGGTGCGGGCGGATGAACGGGCATGGGACGAACGGCCAAGGGACGGGCGAGAGTGGTACGGACGAGAGAGGTACGGACGAGAGAGAGGCGGACGGGCGGGGGCCGGACCGGCCGGTGCCGCGGTCCCGGCCGGCCGGCCACCGGGGCGCCCCGACGCCCCCGCTGCGGCCCGGCGGCTACGACCCGGCCGACTACGCCGCCCCGGTCGTCCGCGGTGCCGCGGCGGCCGGAGTGTCCCCGCTGCTCCTGATGACCGTCCTCTACAACGAGGCGTACAAGCCGCACCATCCGCTGCTGGAGCGGCTGTGGCAGTGGTGGAAGCCCGGCGCCTCCCTCGGGCTGGCCAACATGCACCGCGCGGCCTTCGAACGGGTCCGGCGCGCGCACGCTCTGCCGGGCCGGTGGCAGGACCTGCGCGCCGACCCGGAGTTCGCCGTCGAGGTGGCCGCCCTGCACCTGAAGGACCTCGACCGGAGCCTCCCGGCACACCACGTGCGCCGCTACACCCGCGACGAGCTGCTCGCCCTGGGCTACAACACCGGTGGACGCAACATGCGCGCCTTCGCCCGGGGCGTCCCGCCGGGCCCCCTGGCACGGTCGTACCTGCGCCGGTTCCGTACCCACCGGGACCGGGCCGCGGCGGCCCTCGCGGCGGCCGGCCACCGGAACCCGGCCCCTCGCTGACACTCCGTCAGGAGACCGTCAGCGCAGCGAAGGGTGCGAACTCTCCAGCGTGGTCCACGGCTCCTTGTCCACGCCCACACCGTCCATGGTCATGCCCGCGAAGAGCCCGGCCGCCCCGGCCGCCACGCCCAGCAGCATGCCCGGCCAGGACGACACGACGCCGGTGAGGTAAGGGACGGCCAGCAGGGCGCCGACGGCCGCGATCCGCAGATGCGAGGCGTGGGTCTTCGGGAAGTACCGGGACGGCCGGGGCAGCGGGTCGGCGGCGCGCGCCGGGCTGGTGGCGTGCAGTGGCGCGGCGCCGCCCCGAAGGTAGGGCGTGTGACCGTCCTCCGCCGTCTCGCCCCACACCACATGGCCGGAGTCGGAGACGAAGGCGGCGGGCACCTTGTGCTTGGGGTTCGTGGCGGCGATGTCGCGCCACCGGGTGGGCCAGCACAACCATCCGGTGTGGCCGACCAGTTGGGCGGCGGCGTGGGTGAGGTGCTTGTCGCCGAGGGCGATCCGGAAGTTGTGGCCCTCCATGGCCAGCAGCCGGACGGCCGGCCCGTCTCCGGTGCCGTTCTCGGGTACCAGCTCGACGCCGTGCGTGACGAAGGCGGCGATCTTGCCGACGCCGGTCCCGGTCGGGTAGCGGTACACGCCCCGCAGCGGGGTGCCGAACCGGACCCGGACCGCGTGCACACCGCCCCCGGCGGCGTCCGCTCGCAGCATGCGCTGCGCGGGGTAGAGCTGGTTCTTGAGCAGGCCGATGACGAACAGGGTCAGCACCACCCCGAGGAACCAGGCGAGCAGGCAGTACAGGGCGCCGAGCGGTGACCCGTCGCCCTTCCAGGCGGTGCGGCCGGCCACGTACGGAGCCCAGACGGTCAGCCAGGCCGCCGCCGCGAACCCCCAGTCACGGCGGATCGGCCCCAGCTTGCCGGGGATGGTGTCGCTCGGCGGAGCCGTCACCGGCAGCGGTCGCACGGCCGGTGCCGCGCGGCAGGCCAGCAGCCACCCCAGCGCCGACACCGCGGCCAGTGCCAGCGGCACCAGGACGTCCCAGCGCGGGGCGCCGACGAAGTGGAACCCCGCCGCGAGCCAGGCGACCGCCGCGGACCCCAGGGCCGTCGCCCCCAGTGTTCTCGCGAGTGGTGTGGACATGTGCTGCACGCGGTTCCCCCGGCCCCTGGGTGAAGAAGATGTACGCAGCAAGAGGTTACGCCGAGTCGATCACCGGGGTAAGGGCCGCGGGGCGCTGGGTAGCCTCACCCGTATGTTCACCACCCGCCCCACCCTCCAGGGCACCCACGGCATGGCGGCGACCACCCACTGGCTGGCCTCCGCCGCCGCCATGGCCGTACTGGAGGACGACGGCAACGCCTTCGACGCGGCGGTGGCCGCGGCGTTCACGCTGCACGTCGTGGAACCGCATCTGAACGGCCCGGCGGGCGAGGTGCCGGTCGTCCTCGCGCCCGCCGGGTCCGCGCCCCGGGTGCTGTGCGGGCAAGGACCCGCGCCGGCCGGCGCGAGCATCGCGCACTACACCTCGCTCGGCCTGGACCTGGTGCCCGGCACCGGCCCGCTGGCCGCCGCCGTGCCCGGCGCCTTCGACGCCTGGCTGCTCCTGCTGCGCGACCACGGCACCAAGTCCCTCGCGGACGTGCTGAAGTACGCCATCGGGTACGCCGAGCACGGGCATCCGGCGGTCGAGCGGGTCGGCGCGACGGTCGAGACGGTCCGGGAACTGTTCGAGACCGAGTGGACCACCTCCGCCGAGATCTACCTCCCCGGCGGCCGGCCCCCGGCCCCCGGCGCCCTCCTCAAGAACCCCGCGCTCGCGGCGACTTGGCGGCGCCTGCTCGCCGAGGCCCGCGCCGCCGTCCCCGCGGGCGCCGTCGGCTCCGAGCGCCGGGAGGGGGAGATAGCCGCGGCCCGCCGGGTCTGGCGGGAGGGCTTCGTCGCCGAGGAACTGGCCGCCTTCGCCGCCCGCCCCACCATGGACACCTCCGGCGAACGCCACACCGGCACCCTCACCGGCGCCGACCTCGCCGGATACACCGCGCACTACGAGGAGCCGGTCACCCACACCTGGAACGGCTGGACCGTCGCCAAGGCCGGCCCCTGGAGCCAGGGCCCGGCCCTGCTCCAGCAACTCGCCCTGCTGGACGACGACTTCGGCACCCCGGGCAGCGGGACCGAGTACGCCAGCGCCGAGTACGTGCACACCCTCGTCGAGGGCACCAAGCTGGCGATGGCCGACCGCGAGGCCTGGTACGGCGACGCGGCCGGGGCCGACGTACCCCTGCGGACGCTGCTGTCGGCCGAGTACAACGCCGGACGGCGTGCGCTGATCGACCCCGCGCACGCCTCGTACGAGCTGCGCCCCGGCCGCCCCGACGGACGCACCCCCCGGCTGCCGGCGCTCGCCACCGGGCCGGCCCGCCGGGGCACCACCGCGGCCGGGGCCGGGGAGCCGACCGTCGCCCGGGACGGCGCCACCCGGGGCGACACCTGCCACCTCGACATCGTGGACCGCTGGGGCAACATGGTCTCGGCGACGCCCAGCGGCGGCTGGCTCCAGTCCAACCCGGTCGTCCCCGCCCTCGGCTTCCCGCTCGGCACCCGGCTCCAGATGACCTGGCTGGAGCCCGGCCTGCCCAACTCCCTCACCCCCGGCCGCCGCCCCCGCACCACCCTCACCCCGTCCCTCGCCCTGCGCGACGGCGTCCCGGTGCTCGCCTTCGGCACCCCCGGCGGCGACCAGCAGGACCAGTGGAGCCTGCACTTCCTGCTCGCCGTCGCCCTGCGCGAGAAGTTCCGCGGCGGCTACGACCTGCAAGGCGCCATCGACGCCCCGAACTGGCACACCGAGAGCTTCCCGTCGTCGTTCTACCCGCGGCTCATGGACCCGGGATCGCTGGTCCTGGAGTCCCGTTTCGACGACACCGTGACAGCCGGGCTGCGCCGCCGCGGTCACCGCGTCACGGTCGCCGGCCCCTGGTCGGAGGGACGGCTGTGCGCGGTCGCCCGCGACCCGGAGACGGGCGTGCTGTCGGCGGCGGCCAACCCGCGCATGATGCAGGGCTACGCGGTCGGCAGGTGACCCGCTACCGTCCCCCGCCCGGCCCGCGCAGCTCCGCCCGCTCCCACCCCGGCCGGTCCGGCCGCGGACCCAACTGCTCGGGATCGCGCGAGCGGTAGACCACGTACGGCCGGAACAGGTACTGCACCGGCGCGCTGAACATGTGCACCAGCCGGGTGTACGGCACCAGCGCGATCAGCAGCATGCCGATCACCGCGTGCACCTGGTACAGCACCGGCACCCCTGTCATCAGCCCGGTCTCCGGGCTGAGCCGGAACAGGCTGCGCGACCACGGGGCGATGGAGTGCCGGTAGTCGTAGCCGGTGCCGGTGGAGTGGGCGAGCTTGGCGACCATGCCGAGGACGATCGCGCCGACCAGGAAGACGTACATGAACTTGTCGTTGCCGGTGGTGGCCCGGAACACCGGCGCGTTGGTGCGCCGCCGGTAGACCAGCGCCGCGAGGCCGGCCACCGCCAGCACCCCGGCGAGGGTGCCGCCGTAGAGGGAGAAGAGGTGGTAGGCGCGCTCGTCGACACCGATCGCGGCCGTCCACGACTCGGGGACGAACAGGCCGATCAGATGGCCGACGAGGACGAACAGGATGCCGTAGTGGAACACCGGGGAGGCGATGTTCAGCAGCTTCGACTCGTACACCTGGGAGGAGCGGGTGGTCCAGCCGAACCGGTCGTAGCGGTGCCGCCACACCAGGCCGGCCACCAGGGACAGGAACGCGGCGTAGGGCAGCACACCCCACAGGAAGACGGTCATCGGCGGGCTCCGGCGGTCGCGGGCGGCAGGGTGGCGCACACCGCGTCCAGGACACACGCGTACGGTGTGCCGCAGGCGGTGAGGCGGGTGCGGAGCTGGTCCAGGGCGTCGCGGTACTCGACGAGCAGCCGGGTGTCGCCGGTCCGCGAGGCCAGCTCCAGCACGGCCGGGAGGAAGTCGGGCAGTTCCTCCTCGGTGCACTCCAGGCCGTGCGCCCGGTAGCACTCCTTGAAGCGGACCAGCGACATGCCGCGCCGCCGGGTGTCGCCGTCGCTCCACCAGCTCAGATACAGACTGTGCCGGTTCTTGAAGTCGAACACCTCGACGTAGTGCGCCTGGAGGTCGGGCTGCGAGGTCACCGCCGCGTGGTCGGTGAACTCCCGCAACTGCGGCGCCGCCTCCCGCAGCAGCGGCAGCCGGGCCCGGAAGTCGTCGTCCGGGTAGGTCAGGCAGAGCGCCGCCGCCTGGTACAGCACCTCGAAACCGGGCATCAGACCTCCCTCTCGTCGGACGGTTCGTCGGCGGTCTGCCGGCGGCGCAGCAGATGGAAGTTCTCCACCGGCACCAGCGGCAGCCGCCTGCGTCCCGAGTCCTGGCCGAACGGCCCGTCGCCGCCCGCGCCCGGCCCGCCGTCGAAGTCCAGGCTGCACGTGTCCGGCAGCGCGGACGCCTCCAGCCGGTGCGCGTCCCCGACGGCCGCCGTCGGAATCACGTACCGCTCCTCGTACTTGGCGATGGCCAGCAGCCGGTACATGTCCTCGATCTGGCCCGGCGCCATCCCGGCCGCCGCCGCGATCCCCGGGTCGGGTTCCGCACCGAGGTTGACCGACCGCATGTGGGCGCGCATCGCGGCGAGCTTCTCCAGCGAGGCCCGCACCGGGCCGGTGTCCCCGGCCGCGAACAGCTCCGCCAGGTACTCCAGCGGGATGCGCAGTGTGTCGATGGCGCCGAACAGGTTGTCCGCGTCCTCGCCGTCGTGCCCGGTCTCCGTCAGCGCGTCCACCACCGGGGACAGCGGCGGGATGTACCAGACCATCGGCATGGTCCGGTACTCCGGGTGCAGCGGCAGCGCGACCTGGTACGTGCTGACCAGCGCGCGCACGGGGGAGCGCCGGGCCGCCTCGATCCAGTCGTACGGGATGTCCGCCGCCTCGGCGGCCCGCCGCACCTCGGGGTCCTCCGGGTCGAGGAACACGTCCAACTGCGCCTGATACAACTCCCGTTCGTCCGTCGTCTCGGCCGCCGCCGTCACCTTGTCGGCGTCGTAGAGCAGCACGCCGAGATAGCGCAGCCGGCCCACGCAGGTCTCCGAGCAGACCGTGGGCTGGCCGATCTCGACGCGCGGGTAGCAGAAGGTGCACTTCTCGGCCTTGCCGGTGCGGTGGTTGAAGTACACCTTCTTGTACGGGCAGCCGGTCACACACATCCGCCAGCCCCGGCAGCGGTCCTGGTCGACCAGGACGATGCCGTCCTCCGCCCGCTTGTACATCGCCCCCGACGGACAGGACGCCACACAGGACGGGTTGAGGCAGTGCTCGCAGATCCGCGGCAGGTAGAACATGAAGGTCTCCTCGTACGCGAACCGCACCTTCTCGGCCGCCTGCTGCCGGACCCGCTCCACCATCGGGTCGAGGTCGCCGTAGGCCGGGGCACCGCCCAGGTTGTCGTCCCAGTTCGAGGACCAGCCGATCTTCATCGGCTTGCCGTCGAGCTGGGAAATCGGCTGTGCGACGGGGTAGTCGGTGCCCAGCGGGGCGTCGGTGAGGTTCTTGTAGTCGTAGGTCCAGGGCTCGTAGTAGTCCTTGATCTCCGGGAGCCTGGGGTTGGAGAAGATCCCGGTCAGTTTCTTGAACCGGCCGCCCGCCTTCAGCTTCAGCGCGCCCCGCTTGTTGAGCTCCCAGCCGCCGCGCCACTTGTCCTGGTCCTCGTAGCGCCGGGGGTAGCCCTGGCCGGGGCGGGTCTCCACGTTGTTGAACCAGACGTACTCCATGCCCCGGCGGTTGGTCCACGCCTGCTTGCAGGTGACCGAGCAGGTGTGGCAGCCGATGCACTTGTCGAGGTTCATCACCATCGCGATCTGGGCCATCACCCGCATCAGTACGTCACCTCCTGGCTCCTGCGGCGGATCACCGTCACCTCGTCGCGCTGGTTGCCGGTCGGACCGAGGTAGTTGAACGCCCAGGACAGCTGGGCGTAGCCGCCGATCAGATGGGTCGGTTTGAGGATCAGCCGGGTGAGCGAGTTGTGGATGCCGCCGCGCATGCCGGTGGTCTCGGTCAGCGGGACGCCCACCGTGCGTTCCTGCGCGTGGTGCAGGTAGACCGTGCCGGGCGGCATCCGGTGCGAGACGACCGCGCGGGCCACCACCACGCCGTTGCGGTTGACCGCCTCGATCCAGTCGTCGTCCGCCACCCCGATCGCGTCCGCGTCCTGCGGCGCCATCCAGATGGTCTGGCCGCCCCGGGACAGCGACAGCATGAACAGGTTGTCCTGGTACTCGGAGTGGATCGACCACTTGTTGTGCGGGGTGAGGTAGCGGACCGTCACCTCCCGGGTGCCGTCCGGGCCGAGCCGGGGTTCGCCGAACAGGCGGTGCATGTCCAGCGGCGGGCGGTAGACGGGGAGCGCCTCGCCCAGTTCGTGCATCCAGTCGTGGTCGAGGAAGAGGTGCTGCCGGCCGGTGAGGGTGTGCCACGGCTTGAGCTGCTCGGTGTTCTGCGTGAACGCCGTGTAGCGGCGGCCGCCGTGCTCACTGCCCGACCACTCCGGGGAGGCGTTCACCGGCACGGGCGCCGACTGGGTGTCCGCGTAGGTGATGCGCCGGCCCTCGTGCTCGGCGGCCAGGTGGGCCATCTCCTGCCCGGTCTTCGCCTCCAGGGTGCGGAACCCCTGCACGGCCAGGCGGCCGTTGGTGGTGCCGGACAGGGCGAGGATCGTGTTGGCCGCCTTCACCGCCGTGTCCAGGGCCGGCCGGCCGTCCGCCGGACCGCCGCGCACCGCGCCGTTCAGCTCCCGCAGCACGGTCACCTCCGCGTCCGGGCGCAGGGCGATGCCCTTGGCGGGCAGCCCCTTGGCCTCCACCAGCGGGCCGAGCGCCGCGAACTTCGCGCCGATCGCCGGGTAGTCGCGCTCCACGACGGCCAGTGCGGGCATGGTCTTGCCGGGTTCCGGCTCGCACTCGCCGCGCTTCCAGTCCCGCACCACACCGCCCGGCTGGGCCAGCTCGCCCGGGGTGTCGTGCTGGAGCGGCGAGGCCACCAGGTCCTTGCGGACGCCGAGGTGACCGACGGCCAGTTCGCTGAGCTTCTCCGCCAGCGCCTTGAAGGTGTCGAAGTCGGTGCGGGCCTGCCAGGGCGGGTCCACGGCGGGGGAGAAGGCGTGCACGTAGGGGTGCATATCGGTGCTGGACAGGTCGTGCTTCTCGTACCAGGTGGCGGCGGGCAGGACGACGTCGGAGAGCAGGGTGGAGGAGGTGTGCCGGAAGTCCAGGGAGAGCAGCAGGTCGAGCTTGCCCTCGGGGGCCGCGTCGTGCCAGACCACGTCCCGGGGCCGCTGGTCCGGTGTCGCCTCCTCGGCGCGCAGCGACGAGTGCGTGCCCAGCAGGTGCTTGGTGAAGTACTCGGCGCCCTTCGCGGAGGACCCCAGCAGGTTGGCCCGCCACAGGGTGACGATTCGGGGCCAGTTCTCCGGCGCGTCGGGGTCCTCGCAGGCGAACTTCAGTGTCCCGGCGCGCAGTTCGGCCACCGCCTTGGCCACCGGGTCGCCGAACACCTCGCCCAGCTCCAGCGGATTGCGGTCGAAGGTCGGGTACGACGGCATCCACCCCGCCCGCGCCGACAGCGCCAGACAGTCCGCGCCGGTCATCCCCGCGAACCGGCCCTCACCCAGCGGCGAGGCCAGGACATCGGCGCTGAACCGGTCGTAGCGCCACTGGTCGGTGTTGAGGAACCAGTACCCGGTGCCGATCATCTGCCGGGGCGGCCGGGACCAGTCCAGGCCGCCGGCGAGGGCGGCCCAGCCGGTCAGCGGGCGGCACTTCTCCTGGCCCACGTAGTGCGCCCAGCCGCCGCCGTTGCGGCCCTGGCAGCCGGTGAGCTGGAGCAGGGCCAGGAAGGCCCGGTAGATGGTCTCGGAGTGGAACCAGTGGTTCGTGCCCGCGCCCATCAGGATCATGCAGCGGCCCTTGGAGCGCTCCGCGGTCCGCGCGAACTCGCGGGCGATGCGCACACAGGCCGCCGCCGGCACCGAGGTGTGCGTCTCCTGCCAGGCCGGGGTGCAGGGGTCCGCCGCGTCCTCGTACGACGCCGGCCACCTGCCCGGGACGCCGGGGCGGGCGACGCCGTACTGGGCCAGCAGGAGGTCGAAGACGGTGGTCACCAGGGGTCCGTCGGGGCCGCCGAGCCGCGTCGCGGGCACCCCGCGCCGGACCACCTCGCCGTGCCCCTGCCCGTGCGGGCCGCCGTCGGTGTCGAAGCGGGGCAGGAGCACCTCGACGCCCGTCGACGCCGCGTGGCCGTGCAGGGTGAGGCGGGGGCTGAGGTCCCCGAGGTCCAGGTTCCAGTTGCCCTGGTCGGCCGCGTTCCAGCGGAAGCCGAGCGAGCCGTTCGGGACGACCGCGCGGCCGGTCGCCTCGTCCAGCACCACCGTCTTCCAGCCGGCGTCCTCACCGGCCTGCCCGAGGTCGGCGGCGCGCAGGAACTTCGCCGGCACGTACGCCCCGTCCCGCTCGGTCAGGGTGACCAGGAACGGCAGGTCGGTGAAGCGCCGTACGTAGTCCGAGAAGAAGGGTGTCTCGCGGTCGACGAAGAACTCCTTCAGCACCACGTGCCCCATGGCCAGCGCCAGCGCGGCGTCGGTGCCGGGGTGCGGATGCAGCCACTGGTCGGCGAACTTGGTGTTGTCGGCGTAGTCGGGGGAGACCACCACGACCTTCTGGCCCCGGTAGCGGGCCTCCGCCATCCAGTGCGCGTCGGGGGTGCGGGTCACCGGGACGTTCGTGCCCCACATGATCAGGTAGGCCGCGTCCCACCAGTCGCCGGACTCCGGTACGTCGGTCTGGTCGCCGAAGACCTGCGGGGAGGCGACGGGCAGGTCGGCGTACCAGTCGTAGAACGACAGCATCGGAGCGCCGATCAGGGCGTGGAAGCGGGCGCCCGCCGCGTGCGACACCATCGACATCGCGGGGATCGGGGAGAACCCGGCGATCCGGTCCGGGCCGTGCCGCTTGATGGTGTGCACCTGCGCGGCGGCGACCAGCTCCACCATCTCGTCCCAGGACGCCCGCACCAGGCCGCCCTTGCCCCGGGCCCGCTGGTAGCGGCGCCGCCGCTCCGGGTCGTCCTGGATGTCCGCCCAGGCCAGCACCGGGTCCGTCAGCCGGGCCTTCGCTTCCCGGTACATCTCCAGCAGCACCCCGCGCACGTACGGGTAGCGCACCCGGGTGGGGGAGTAGGTGTACCAGGAGAAGGCGGCGCCCCTGGGGCAGCCGCGCGGCTCGTACTCGGGGCGGTCCGGGCCGACCGACGGATAGTCCGTCGCCTGGGTCTCCCAGGTGATGATGCCGTCCTTGACGAACACGTTCCAGCGGCACGAACCCGTGCAGTTGACGCCGTGCGTGGAGGTGACGACCTTGTCGTGGCTCCAGCGGTCCCGGTAGAAGGCGTCCGCCTCCCGGCCGCCGGCCAGCCCGATGCTGTGCAGGTCGGGCGCGGCCGTCCCCGGGCGCAGGAACCGGCCCGCGCGCAGCAGTGCCGCCCCCGGCTCGGTGGGCGGTGTCCGCGTCTGAGTCACGTGCGCTCCCTTGCTGGCGGCCCTGGTTCACGAACCTAGGGCCGGGCACGGGAGCGCACCCGTTCACGGGGCCCGTACGGGTCGCCGTACGGGTCGCCGTACGGGTTTCCCCGGCAGGGTCAGGGCTTGCGGGCCACCCCCGCGTACACCGGCACGATGCCCTCCTCCTGCGCCGCCACGTCCACCGGCTCCGGCCGCCACCCGGTCACCGGGATCACCCCGGGACCCAGCAGCTCCAGACCGTCGAAGAAGCGGGCGAACTCGGCCAGCGGACGCGGGAAGAACGGCGTGCCGCCGCGCGCGAACAGGGCGGCGGCCTTGCCCACCGCCGCCGGGTTCAGATCCGCGGTGACCTGCGACAGGATCAGGAAGCTGCCCGGGGCCAGGGCGTCCACGTACCGCTTCAGCAGCCCGTGCGCGTCGTCGCCGTCGGCCGCGTCGCCCAGGTAGTGCGTCAGCGCCACCAGCGACAGGGCGACGGGCCGGGTCAGGTCCAGGGACTCGCCGGCCAGCCGCAGGATCGTGTCCGGGTCGCGGACGTCGGCGTGCACGTAGTCCGTCGAGCCCTCGGCGGAGCCGCGCAGCAGCGCCTCGGCGTGCCGCAGCACGATCGGGTCGTTGTCGGCGTAGACCACCCGGCACTCGGGCGCGACGCCCTGCGCCACCTGGTGCAGGTTCGGCTGGGTCGGTATGCCGGTGCCGATGTCGAGGAACTGGCGCACGCCCGCCTCGGCGACCGTGCGGACCGCCCGGTGCATGAACCGGCGGTTGGCGCGGGCGCCGCGCACCGCCGTCTCGTCGGCGGCGAGGATCCTGCGGGCCAGTTCCTCGTCGACCGGGTAGTTGTCCTTGCCGCCCAGCCACCAGTCGTAGACCCGGGCGGGGTGCGGCCGGCTGGTGTCGATGGCGGGCACGGCGTCGTCTCGGGCGGTCATGCGCGGCGTTCTCCTCGGGCTCGTCGTGCGGGTCGGGCTCGTCGTGCGGCTCGGGGTCGTCGGGCGGGCGGGGGGCGGCTCGGCGGTGGCACCGGCTCAGTAGCTCTCGCGGTACGCGCGCAGGATCTTCTGGGTGCGCTGCGCGGAGGCGGCCAGGGCCGTCATGTGGTCCAGCACCTCCAGGTGCGTGGAGACCTCGTCCCGGGAGTCCAGGTACAGGGCGCCGGTCAGGTACTCGGTGAACACCATGTCCGGCAGCTCCGGCTCGGCGAACCGGAACAGCGTGAACGGCGCGTACGTCCCCGGGTGCGGGCCGGTGTCGAACTCGGCGACCTGGAGGGTCACCCGCTCCCGCCCGGCGAAGTCCAGCAGCTTGTCGAGCTGTTCGCGCATCACCCGGCCGTCGACGCTCACCGGGCGGCGCAGCACCGTCTCGTCCATGATCACCCACAGGTGCGGCGGCCGGTCGCGCGCCAGCAGCCCCTGCCGCTCCATGCGCAGCGCCACGTGCCGCTCCACGGCCGCCTCGCCGGCCGTCCCGATGGTCCCGGTCTCCAGCACCGCCCGCGCGTAGTCCTCCGTCTGGAGCAGCCCCGGCACGAAGTGCGGCTCGTAGGACCGGATGATGCGGGCGGCGCCCTCCAGGCTCACGTACAGGCTGAACCACTCGGGCAGCACGTCGTGGTACCGCTGCCACCAGCCGGGCCGGTTCGCCTCCTCCGCGAGGTCGACGAAGGACGCCACCTCGGCGTCGGGCACGCCGTACGCGTTCAGCAGGATCTGGACGTACGGGATCTTCAGCGCGACCTCGGCCGTCTCCATCCGGCGTACCGTCGCCGGGGCCACCCGCAGCACCTTCGCGGCGGCCTCCCGGCTCAGGCCGGACCTCTCGCGCAGCTCCTGGAGCCGCTTTCCCAGCACCACCTGTCCCACAGTGGGCGCGGGCCTACGGTCACTCACGCCACGCCCCTCCAACGCGCCGAAGTACTTCACCAGTCTTTCACGTCACCCTGCCCGTCCCACAAGAGAGGTCCGGCACGAAGTGCTGTGGCAGGCTGGGCGGGAGACCGTCCGGACCCGGGAAGGAGCGCGGCCGATGCCCGTCGAACCGCTGTCGCAGCAGGACATCGAGGACCGGCTGGCCGAGCTGCCCGGCTGGTCGCTCGACGACGGCCGGCTCACCCGTTCCTACCGGCTGGCCTCGCATGTCGCGGCCACCGCCATGGTCGTGCACATCGCCCAGGTGCAGGAGGAACTCGACCACCACTCCGACCTGACCCTGGGCTACGACACGGTGTCGCTGAGCGTGCACACGCACAGCGCGGGCGGCGCGGTGACGGAGAAGGATCTCGAGCTGGCCCGCCGGGTGGCGGATCTGGCCCCGGGCCACGGGGCACACTGAGCTGTGTGCTGGACTACGACAAGGAAGCGGAGCGGTACGACGCCGCCCGCGGCGGCGAGCCCAGGGCCGCCGCGGCCGCCGAGGCGCTGCTGAGCCTGGTCCCGGAGGGGGCGCGCCGCCTGCTCGACGCGGCCTGCGGCACCGGGATCGTCACGCGGCGCCTCGCGGCGGCCCGCGCGGAGCTGCGGGTGACCGGCGTGGACCTCTCACCCGCCATGATCGGGCGGGCGGCGGCCCGGCTGCCCGGCGCGGTGCTGCGGGCCGACGCCCGCCGACTGCCGTTCGGCGCCGGGGCGTTCGACGCGGTGAGCAGCGTGTGGCTGCTGCATCTGGCCGCCGTGTCCGACGCGCGCACCATCGTCGGGGAGTGCGCCCGGGTGCTGCGGCCCGGCGGGGTGTACGTGACCACGGTCGACAAGGGCCCCTCGCACAACGTGGGCAGCGACATCGACGCCGTGCTCGCCGCCCGGCCGCCCAGCCCGGTGCCGGACTCGGCCGGGGCGGTCGAGGGGTACGCCCGCGAGCACGGGCTGCGGCCGGCCGGGCGGGCCCGGTTCACCGGCCGGGGACAGGGCCGCAGCCCGCGCCGTACCATCGCCGACCTGCGGCGCGGCTGGTTCATGACCCTCCCGCCGGGCGACCCGCTCGCCGACCGGTTCGCCGCCCGCCTCGCGGCCCTCCCCGACCAGGACCGGCCCCGGCCCGACCCGGTGTTCACCCTGCTGGCGTTCGAGAAGCCCTGACCGGCGGGCGCGGGGGACGCGGACGCGATCAGCTCCGCGGGACCGCCCACCGACGGCGGGCCGGCGCGCGGCCGGCTCCGCGGAGACCGCCCACCGGCGGCCGGTCGGCGCGCGGTCCCGGGCCTTCCCGGTGTCGCGCACGGGGAGCACGACTCGGGGCCCTGACCGGGGAGCACGACTCGGGGGCGTGACCGGCGAGCACGACTTGGGGGCCCTGACCGGCGAGCACGACTTGGGGGCCCTGACCGGCGAGCACGACCCGGGGACCCCGACCGGCGGACGCTGCTCGACGCGCTGGCCGAGGACGGGCCCCACCGGCTGGACGCGGCTCGGCACGCTGCGTTCGCGGCACCGAGTGGCGGCTTCGGGAGGCGGGCGCGGGCCTGCCTGCGCGCCGATCGGCCCGCCACTTCCCGCGCGGTACCTGCCCGGCAGGGCAGCGGCGGCTCCCCGGCCGGGCGGCCGCGGAAGGAGGAGGGGGCGGCAACTCCCGTGCCCCCGGCGGCGACTGAGGGAGGAACACCCCTCTCTCAGGAGGCAACCCCCATGAAGCACCCGCACGGGCGCGGCAGACGTCGCGTCCTCATCACCACCCTGGCCGCGGTCACCGCCCTGGCCGGCGCCGGGCTGACCACGCTCACCGCCGACACCGCCGAGGCCGCGACCGCCCGGCAGGTCGAGAAGCTGGACCGGGGCGTGGTCAGCGTCCACACCTCGGCCGGCAACCTGGTCAGCTGGCGCTGGCTCGGCACCGACCCGAACGACGTCTCCTTCAACGTGTACCGGGCCGGCACGAAGGTCAACTCCACCCCGGTCACCGGCTCCACCAACTACTTCCACTCCGGCGCCCCCGAACAGGCCGACTACACCGTCCGCGCCATCGTGAACGGCGTCGAACAGGCCGACTCGGTGAACGCGATCCAGTTCCGGGCCGGCTACAAGGACGTGCCGATCAGCCCGCCGGCCGGCGGCACCACTCCCGACGGCGTCGCCTACACCTACGAGGCCAACGACGCCTCGGTCGGCGACCTCGACGGCGACGGCGCCCTGGACATCGTCCTGAAGTGGCAGCCGACCAACGCCAAGGACAACTCCCAGTCCGGGTACACCGGCAACACCATCGTCGACGGCATCAAGCTGGACGGCACCCGGCTGTGGCGGATCGACCTCGGCAAGAACATCCGCTCCGGCGCCCACTACACCCAGTTCCAGGTGTACGACTACGACGGCGACGGCAAGGCCGAGGTCGCCATGAAGACCGCCGACGGCACCACCGACGGCACCGGCGCGGTGATCGGCAGCTCCTCGGCCGACTACCGCAACTCCTCCGGGTACATCCTGTCCGGCCCCGAGTACCTGACCATGTTCAACGGCCAGACCGGCAAGGCGATGGGCAGCGTCGACTACGTCCCGGCCCGCGGCACCGTCTCCTCCTGGGGCGACTCCTACGGCAACCGCGTCGACCGCTTCCTGGCCGGCACGGCGTATCTGGACGGCGCCCGGCCCTCGCTCATCATGGCCCGCGGCTACTACACCCGCAGTGTGATCGCCGCCTGGGACTGGCGCGGCGGCGCCTTCACCCGCCGCTGGACCTTCGACACCAGCTCCTCCACCAACAGCGGCAAGGGCTACGACGGCCAGGGCTCGCACAGCCTCTCCGTCGGGGACGTCGACAACGACGGCAAGGACGAGATCGTGTACGGCGCGATGGCCGTGGACGACAACGGCAACGGTCTGTGGACCACCAAGACCGGGCACGGCGACGCCCAGCACCTGGGCGACCTCGACCCGGCCACCTCGGGCCTGGAGTACTTCAAGGTCTCCGAGTCCACCTCGCAGCCCGCCGAGGTGTACATCAACCCCGCGAGCGGCGCCGTCCGCTGGAAGCTCGACGCCTGCTGCGACAACGGCCGCGGGGTCGCCGGTGACATCTACGCCGGCAACGACGGCGCCGAGGTCTGGTCCGCCTCCGACACCTACATCCGCGACGAGGCCGGCGCCACCAAGGGCCGCGAACCGTCCTCCGCCAACTTCCTGTCCTGGTGGGACGGCGACACCGTCCGCGAACTCCTGGACGGCACCCACATCGACAAGTACGGCACGTCCTCCGACACCCGCCTGCTCACCGGCTCCGGCGTCGCCTCCAACAACGGCACCAAGGCCACCCCGGTGCTCTCCGGCGACATCCTCGGCGACTGGCGCGAGGAGGTCATCTGGCGCACCAGCTCCAACACCGCGCTGCGGATCTACTCGACGCCGGTGGAGACCAGCACGAAGATCACCACCCTCCTCCACGACACGATGTACCGCACGGGCCTCGCCTGGCAGAACACGGCGTACAACCAGCCCCCGCACCCGAGCTTCTTCCTCGGCAACGGGATGGCGACGGCACCGCGGCCCACGGTGTACACGCCGTAGCGCGCGAGCGCGGCCTCCCGGTTCAGCCGGGGGGCCGCGCCCGGCGCCCGCGCGGCCGGCCGGTCTCCGCGACGGCCGCCTTGCGCGGGTCGCCGACCACGTCACGGACCCACTTCGGGGTCAGCTCCAGCCGCGTCGCGAGCGCCTCCACCGGAACGCCCCGCCGGTGCGCCGCCTGCAACGCCGTGTTCCGGCGGGTCTTCCAGCGGGTCGTCGCCCGTTCGCCCGCCATCGATCTCTCCAGCAGCACGGCCAGCGCCAGCAGCAGCCGGCCCAGCGCGCCGTTCCATCGTCGCCGCATACGGCCTCCGTCGTCGAAAGGTCACCCCACCTGATTCCACGGTCGAGGCCCGGTGCGACGGCGGCAAGGGCGTGCGAGAGCGCACACCCGGGGCAGGGGCGAAGCGGGAGCGGTCAGGAAGCCCGCAGTCCCGCCACGAGCAGCCCGGCCAGCCGGCGGGCGTCGTAGTGGTCGTCGCTGTCCGCGCCGATGCACAGGTTCCCGACGCCGCGCATCAGCTCGTACGCCGCCAGGCCGGGCCGGATCTCACCCGCCTCGGCCGCCGCCGCCAGCAGACGGGCGCAGACGGGGAGGAGGCGGTCCAGGAAGGAGGCGTGCAGCGCCTGGAAACCGGGGTCGTCGGAGCGCAGTACGGCGGCGAGGCCGTGCTTGGTGACCAGGAAGTCGACGAAGAGGTCGATCCACTGCCCCAGCGCCGCGTGCGGTGACGCGGCGGATTCCAGCAGGGCCGGGCCCGCCTCGGCGCACGCCTCGATCTGGTGCCGGTAGACGGCCACGATGAGGTCGGCCCGGGTCGGGAAGTGCCGGTAGATGGTGCCGGTGCCGACCCCGGCCGCGGCGGCGATGTCACGGACCGGCGCGTCCACCCCCGACCGGACGAAGACCGCGGCCGCCGCGTCGAGCAGCGTCTTCTGGTTGCGCCGGGCGTCCGCCCGCCGGGGCCGCGCGGTGCGCTCCGCGCCCTGCTCGTCGTCGCTCACCGTGCCGCTCCTTCCCGCGACCGCCGCAGGCTCCGGGCTCGGTCGCCTTGCGAAGCGGAACGTCGTTCCGTATCGTTAGCGGAACACGGTTCCGCTTGGATTCATCATGCCAGACGGACCGCCCGACCGCGAAAGGCACTCCCATGCCCGCATTCCCGTCCGCGCCCGCCCCGATCGTCTCCGTGAAGCCGGTCGTGCTCTCCGCACCCGGCCGCGGTGACGACCTCCAGGTCCGGATCTCCGCGCCCGTCACCGGGCAGGACCTGCCGGTCCTGGTCTTCTCGCACGGCTACGGCTGGTCGATGGACGGCTACGCGCCGCTCGCCGACCACTGGGCCGCCCACGGCTTCGTCGTCGTCCAGCCCACCCACCTCGACTCCCGGCGGCTCGGCCTGCCCGCCGACGACCCGCGCACCCCGCTGATCTGGCGCACCCGGGTCGAGGACCTCACCCGGGTGCTCGACCGGCTCGACGCGCTGGAGGCGGCCGTGCCGGGGCTCGCCGGCCGGGTCGACCACGGCCGGATCGCCGTGGCCGGGCACTCCTTCGGCGCCCAGAGCGCGAGCATGCTGCTGGGCGCCCGCGTCCTCGACGCCGACGGCGTCCCGGGCGCGGACCTGTCCGACCCCCGGGTCACGGCCGGCGTGCTGTTCGCGCTGACCGGCCGCGGCGGCGCCGACCTGTCCCCGTTCGCCGCCGAGCACTTCCCTTTCATGAACCCCACGTTCGACGACATGACCACCCCCGCCCTGGTGGTCGCCGGGGACGCCGACGACTCCCCGCTCTCCACCCGCGGCCCCGACTGGCTAACCGACGCCTACGAGTTCAGCCCGAAGGACAAGGCGCTGCTGACCCTGTTCGGCGCCGGCCACTCGCTCGGCGGCATCCCGGGCTACGAGGTCGCCGAGACCACCGACGAGAGCCCCGCGCGAGTCGCCCTGCTCCAGCGCCTCACCACCGCCTACCTGCGCAGCGCCCTCGACCCCGACGACACCGCCTGGCGCACGGCGAGCGCCGAACTGGACGCCGACCCGCAGCCGCTGGGCCGGCTCCAGAGCAAGTAAGGACACCGCAATGACACCACCGGCCGACACCAGCTTCGGCATCATGACCGCCCCCTCCCAGGTCGACTACGCCGACCTCCTGCGGGTCTGGCGCGAGGCCGACACCGTCCCCGGGATCGAGCACGCCTGGCTCTTCGACCACCTGCTGCCGATCTTCGGCGACCCGAAGGGCGTCACCTACGAGGGCTGGACCCTGCTCGCCGCGCTCGCCGCGCAGACCCGTCGGCTGCGCCTCGGCGTGATGGTGACCAGCAACCGGCTCCGTCCGCCCGCCGTGCTGGCCAAGATCGCCGCGACCGTCGACGTCGTCTCCGGCGGCCGCCTCGACTTCGGCATCGGCGCCGGTTCCCGGCCCGACGTCCCGATGGCCCGCCGCGAGTACGACGCCCACGGCCTGCCCTACCACGACGGCGGGCACGCCGTGCGCGCCCTCGGCGAGGCGTGCACGGTGATCCGGCGGCTGTGGACCGAGCCGGAGCCGTTCGACTTCGCCGGCGACCACGTCCGGCTCACCGGCGCCTACGGCAACCCCAAGCCGGTGCAGCGCCCGCACCCGCCGGTCCTCATCGGCGGCCGTGCCTCCGCGACCCTCCGGGTGGCCGCCGAACACGCCGACATCTGGAACTACCCGGGCGACGACGTCGAGGACGCCGTGGCGCGCGGCGCGCTCCTGGACCGGCACTGCGCCGACCTGGGCCGCGACCCGGCGACGATCACCCGCTCCCTGGTCCTGCCGGTCTCCTACGACGACCCCGCACCCACCCGGGAGGCCATCGGCAGGGCGACCGCGGCCGGTTTCCGGCACCTCGTCCTGATGCTGCCGGCGCCGTATCCCGAGGGCGTCGCTCGCTGGCTCGCCGACGAGATCATCGGCGCCCAGGCGGGGTGACGGCGGCACGGGAACGGGGTGTGCTCCCGCCGGAGAGCACACCCCGCCCGTCCCGTCCGCGGCTCGGCTCAGCCGACCGCGCAGTTCTTGCCGCCCAGCGTGAACGCCGCCGGTTTCGCGTTGCTCCCCGACCACTCACCGGTGAAGCCGAACCCCACCGACGAACCGGCCGCCACGGTCCCGTTCCAGCCGACGTTCTTGGCGGTGACCGCCGCGCCCGACGCGGAGTGCTCGGCGTTCCACATCTGGCTCACCTTCTGCCCGCCGGGGAAGGACCAGGTCAGGGCCCAGCCGTTCCAGGCGGCCGGCCCCGTGTTGGTCAGCTTCACGTCCGCCTGGAAGCCACCGGACCACTGATTGGTGATCGTGTACGTCACCGAGCAGGCACCGGTCGGCTCGGGCTCCGGATCAGTACCGGGATCGGTACCGGTCCCCGAGGTGTCGCCGTACACGACCCCCCGCCCGTTGGTCGCCACGTACACCCGCCCGTACACCCGGGGATCACCGGTGATCGCCGCCCCGGTCCAGCCCCACTGATGGGCGTCGTCGTTGACCCGGGTCCAGGTGGCACCCTGGTCCGTCGACCGGAAGATGCCGCGCACCCCACCGATCTTCGCACTGGTGAACAACGTCTGGTACGAGGCGCCGGGCGCCGCCTTGCCGAAGCCCACGGTGTCGGCCTGCTCGACGTTCGACAGCTTGGTGAAGCTCGCGCCGCCGTCCGTGGAGTGCCACAGACCGTACGCCCCGTCGCTCGCGCCACCGGCCAGCCAGATGTCGCCCTCGCCGCCGGGCAGCGCCTTGAACCGGACGCTGTCCCCGCTCGGCAGCCCGGTCGCCGCCGACGCCGCGAAGGTCGCGCCACCGTCCGAACTGACGTAGAACTTCCCGGACTTGAACCCGTAGAAGGTCAACGGGTCGACCCGGTCCGACTCCACCACCGCGCCCGCCGGGATGCCGCTCGACGCCTGCCAGGAGGTGCCGAAACCGGTCGTGTACCGCACCCCGGTGCCGGCCGGGCTCCACACGAACCGGCCGCCGTCCGCCCCGGCCGCCACCGTGCCGCCGCCGCTCACCCCCGACGGGTCGGTCCCGCCGAACCAGTTGGCGCCGTTGTCGGTGGAGAAGGCGATGTGCGGACCGGAGTCCAGATTGCCGACGCGAACCACCGTGTTCGGGTTGGTCTCGGCGTAGTCCAGGCTCGTGGACGACGTGAAGCCCGGCGAGGTGAACATCATCGACGGCACCTCGGTCAGGCTGGTGTGCCGGAAGCCGCCGATGTCACCGAGCGCGCTGAGCAGCGGGGCGCCGGACGGGGGAGCGGCGAGGTCGTTGACGGCCGTCTCCTCAAGTCCCCGCACCATCGGCGTGATGGCGAACTCGCCCCCGGAGTCCCAGTTGGTCAGGTTCTCCGTGCCGTAGACCGTCGCACCCGTCCCGTACATCATCCGGTCCGAGTCGAACGGGTCGATCTCCAGCGACTCCGTCATCCACCCCAGCTTCGGCGTCTGCTCGGGCGGTGTCGGATTCGCGCTCCAGGTCAGCCACGGCGCGGACGACACATCCATCGTGTAGCGGTTCTCCCGGTTCGGATACGAGCTGTAGCTCCACGCCTGCGTCCAGGTACCGCCGCTGTCCGTGGACCGGAAGATCTGGGTGTCCGGCCACCAGGAGCTGTACGCGGTCGCCATCACCGTGCCGGGATGCTGCCGGTCGACGGTCAGGCCGCTGAACCCGAAGTAGGTGTCGGCCTCCGCGACCGGGCTGATGTCCGTCCAGGTGCCGGTCGCCGTCGCGTACCGGTACAGCCGCCCCTTGCCGCCGTCGTACGGCCCGCCCGTGTCGCTGTAGGCCAGGTACAGGTAACCGTTCTCGGCGTCCAGGACCCCCTTGTGCGCGAGGTATCCGGTGGGCTGCCCGGCGACCCGCTGCCAGCTGGCGCCCGCGTCCGTCGACCGGTAGACGGCGTTCTCCTTGTCGGCGACCCCGACGTAGACGGTCTTCGTCGCCGCGCCACCGCTGCCCGTCGACTCGTCGAAGGTGACCCAGGTGATGCCCTGGTTGTCGGAGCCGTAGCCGCTGGTGTCGCTCGGGTCCTGGGCGTAGTTCCCGGGGTTGGGGAAGGCCGTCACCTGCGACCAGGTGACCCCCGCGTCCGTCGACCGCCACAGGCCCTTGCCGCTGGGCGCGCCCAGGTACAGCACGTCGTTGTCGTGCGGGTCGACGGCCAGGCGCTCGCCCATGCCCCGGCCCGGCATGTTGCCGCCCAGCTTGAACGGCAGATCGGTCTTCTGCCAGGTCGCGCCCCGGTCGGCGGAGCGCAGCACGGCGCCGTTGGTCGGGTCCCAGTCGTTGGTGTACGTGCCGACCGCCGCGTACACCCGGTCCGGGTCGACCGGGTCGGAGGCGAGACTGACGACACCGGTGTGCCCCCAGTCGTCCCACCCGACGTGGTCGAGCAGCGGCGTCCAGGTCTTGGTCGCCTGCTGCCAGCGGTAGGCGCCGCCGATGTCGGTACGGGCGTAGGCGAGGTTCCGCTCGGTGCGGTTGAAGACGATGCCGGGGACGAAACCGCCCCCGTCGATCCGGGCGTTCTGCCAGGAGTAGGTGTCGGCGGCGACAGCCGCCTTGGGCGTCTCGGCGGCCAGCGCGGCCGGCGGCCCACCGGTCAACAGCCCGGCCGCGAGCGCGAGAGCGGCGGTGAGTATGCGGGTTCTTCGCACGGTGGGGGACCGTCCTTCAGGTGGGGAGGAATGGACCGGGCGGCCCGGGAGCCGCCCGGTCCGTCTCGTCGTCCGGTGACGAGACACGTACGCGGGCATCAGGCGCCCCCAAGGGGCGCGGGGCTGCTTTCGATCTGCGGCTCCGCCGCGTGGGCGCGACCAGCCACAACGCACCCGCAGCCGAATACGCACCCCTCGCGGAGCGCCCCGCGGGGGCTACTCCAAAAGCTCCGCGTACGAACCCATGGCAAGCGCGATGTCCGCCTGCGCCCAGAACCGGTGATACGTGAACGACGGTGCCGCCCCACCCGCGAGATAACTCTCGACCTTCGACCAGTTCGGGTCGTCCTCGTAGAACGACCGGATCGACTCGAACGTCGACGACGAGTTGATCGCGTCACCATTGGGCATCGTGCCGGTCCACCCGCTCGGGACATACACACTGTCGTCGAACCGGTTGTAGTCCGCCCGGGTCTCCGCAACCGCGATCCCCAGCGCGTCCTGGTCGTTCTCCCACATGCCGTCCAGCAACGCCTTGGCCGTCGCGGCGGCCTCCGTGTCACCGGAGCGGTCGGCGTAGTACGTCAGCGTCTTGGCGTACGCGGCGGCCACACCCACGTCGTTGGTGTAGTCCGCGACACTGACGTGCAGTGAATCGTTCGCCCCGGGCGACGCCGCGTTCCAGGTGTCGGGCTGCCCCGACCACTGGAGCGTGGACGGGATGCGGAACGAACCGTCCGGGTTGACCGTCGTCTCCGACAGCGCCCAGTCGACCCACTTGTCCAGCACCGCCTTGGCGTCCGCGTCGCCGCTCTGCTGGTAGTACTCGGCGACCCGTTCCATGGACCACGCCTGGAAGCCGAACCACTGGTTGGACGGCGGGTCGTGGTACACCGGCGCCTCGTCGTAGTACATGCCGTAGAACGTCGGCGTGCCGGCCGGCGGGGTGGCGTACCGGCCCTGCCAGCTGTTGGTGGCGCCGCCCGCGATGGCACCCTCGTCGGACTGGAGCCAGCGGTAGAACTCCAGTTGCCGGTCGAGGGACTTGGCCCAGTCCGCCGCGCCCGTCGCCGACTTCGGCTTCAGGTCGGCCTGCGAGCTGAGCGCGTACGCGGCGAGCGGGTTCTGGTAGCCGCCGTGGGTGTGGCTGGAGCCGATCCGCCAGGCCCAGCCCGCCGAGGTGTCCACCGCGCCGCCCCAGGCGTAGTACCAGGACAGCAGGTAGTGCGAGGCGTCCTTGCCGGTGCCCGCCGGGCAGGTGGCCGGACCCACGCAGTTGCCGACCTTCTTGAAGTACTTGTCGAACATGGCGTACCGCAGGTAGTCGCCCATCTTGGCGGCCTTGGCGACGGTGCCGGAGACCTCGCCGCCCTTGCCCTGCTCCTCGGCCCACTGGTCGGCCCAGTACGCGGCCTGCACGGCGCGCGCGTCGGCGTCCGGGGCGTTGGTGAACTTCCACTGCTTGGCGTAGGAGGCGTCACCGGTGAACAGGTCCAGATAGCCGTTGGTGCCGCCGTACTCGAAGGCGTCGCAGGTCGGCTGCGGCACCGTCTCCCACACCGACTCCTGCGCGCCGCGCTGGAAGGTGTTGATGTAGGAGGGACCGGTGTCGGACGGGCCCGCCTCGCAGTTGCCGGGCGAGTTGCCGTAGCCGTAGGTGTTGTCGACGTCCTGGAGCCAGTGCATGCCGTACACGTCGTCCGTGCCGTACGCCGACTTCAGCTCGGCGGCGATCGGGTCCGGACCCACCGGCACCCCGGAGTCGAGCTTCGCCGGGTACTCCTGCGGGGTGTCCAGCTCGGGCGCGTAGGTGGCCGGCTTGGACGCGTTGTACGAGCCGTTGGTCGGCTGGTCGGCGTGGGTGGGGATCATGTACTTCTCCATGATCTCCCAGGCCCCGTTGAACCGGGTCCAGTCGCCCGTCACCTTGCCGTACATGGCCTGGAGCCACAGCAGATAGCTGTACGCCTCCGAGGTGGTCTCATGGCCGTGGTCCGGCGCCTCGACGATCAGCGTCTCCACCGAGTGGTACGGGATGCCCTCGGGGGAGAAGTAGCCGTTCGCCGGGTCGGTGATCTTCCCGTACAGC
Organism: Streptomyces sp. JW3; assembly: GCF_052216785.1. Lineage (NCBI taxonomy): Bacteria > Bacillati > Actinomycetota > Actinomycetes > Kitasatosporales > Streptomycetaceae > Streptomyces > Streptomyces sp. JW3. The sequence goes on from NZ_JBQOUX010000013.1 coordinate 58,447, forward strand.
TCCAGGAAGCGCGCGTCGTACTCGGTGGCGGCCGCCAGCTGGGTGACGGTGACCGTCGCCTTGCCCTGGCCGGGGGCGGTCGACTCGAAGACCGCCGAGCCGGTGCCGGAGGCGTCGGCGCCGATGGTCACCCGCTGCGCGGTGTTCCAGTTCGACGGCGTGAAGGTGAGGCTCGCGCCGCCGGTCACCGACAGGCCGGTGTTGCCACTGGCCCGAGCGGTGATGACGGTGACGTTCGCCGTCGGCTGGGTGGACAGCTTGACCTCGTAGGTGCCCGACTCGCCCTGCTGGACGCCGAGTTGGGCCGGGGTGGCGACCACCGTGGGGCCGGCGGCGACCGTGATGCCGACCGGGGTGGAGGGCGCCGACGCGCCCAGGCTGTCGTACGCCTTCGCCAGCAGCGAATGACTGCCCACGGTCAAGCCGGAAGCGGAGAACGTGTACGGCGCGCTGCTGTCGGTGCCCAGCAGCGTGGTGTCGTCGTAGAACTCCACCTTGCTGATCGTGGCGTTGTCCGCCGCCGCCGCGGTGGCCGCCAGCGGCACCGCCTCGCCCTGCGCGTACACCGCGCCCGCCGCCGGGCTGGTCAGCACGGTGATCGGCGCCTGGTGCGCGCCGGTGCACGGGGTGCCGTTGACCGAGTACGAGGCGGGCGCGGTGTTGGTGCCGCTGTAGGTGAACTGGGCGCCGGTGGTGACGGCGGCGCCGGCCCCTATTCGAGCGTTGTACGAAGCGTTGGTCACGCTGACCGTGGACCCGGACTGCGACCAGGTTCCGTTCCAGCCGTTCGTCAGCTTCTGGTTGCCCGAGTAGCCGTAGCTCAGGGTCCACCCGTCCAGGGCCTCCGTGCCCCGGTTGGTGAGGGTCAGCTCGGCGGTGAAACCGGAACCCCAGTCGTTCGTCTTGTAGTCCACGCTGCACTGGACCGCCGCGGCCCGCGCGGTGGTCGTGCCGGTGCCCACCAGGGTGAGCGGGAGCGAGAGGGCCGCCAGCGCGGCCGTCCACAGCCGCGGCGCGGCGCGGCTTCTTCGTGCTCGGAACATGGTGCTGGTTCCTCCTAGCGGGCTCGTGCGGGAGCGGGTGTGGGGAGGAGCAACAAGCCTTGAACCAGTGGGAGCGCTCCCATGTTGAAGAGAGGGGTCGGTGCGGTCAAGGTGTGTGAAGAGTCGAAAATGTTCGACGGGCCGAGTTCAAGGAAAGTCTGTGACTCCCCTGTCCTTTATCGTCACTTGGCGCTAACTTCTTCGGCACCAGTGGGAGCGGTTCCATCGATCGGTACTCCATCAGTCGGTACGCGATGAGAAGGAAACCCGCACCCATGAGCCGTAGCAGAACTGCGTTACTGGCCGCTCTCGCGCTCGTCACCGGGGCCTCCGGCGCGGCGTACGCCGCCGTACCCCCGGACGTCGGCGCGGCGGCCGTCCCGTGCACCGTGGACTACCAGGTGCAGAACGACTGGGGCTCCGGCTTCACCGCCGCGGTCACCGTCACCAACAACACCGCCGCCAAGTCCGGCTGGTCCCTGAAGTGGTCCTACGCCGGCAACCAGAAGGTGACCAGCGGCTGGAACGCCAAGCTCAGCCAGAGCGGTACGGCCGTCACCGCGGCCAACGAGTCCTACAACGGCACCCTGTCGACCGGCGGCTCGGCGAGCTTCGGCTTCCAGGGCACCTACAGCGGCAGCAACGCCGTCCCGGCCACCTTCACCCTGGACGGGGTGACCTGCAACGTCGACGACGGCGGCGGCGACCCGGACCCGGATCCCACCGACCCGACCGGCCCGTCCGCCCGCGTCAACAACCCCTACGACGGCGCCAAGGTGTACGTGAACCCGGAGTGGTCCGCGAAGGCCGCGGCCGAGACGGGCGGCAGCCGGATCGCGAACCAGCCGACCGGCGTGTGGCTGGACCGCATCGCGGCCATCGAGGGCGTGGCCGGCGGCATGGGCCTGCGCGACCACCTCGACGAGGCGCTGACGCAGCAGGGCTCGGGCGAGATGGTCGTCCAGCTCGTCATCTACAACCTGCCCGGCCGGGACTGCGCCGCCCTCGCCTCCAACGGCGAGCTGGGCCCGACCGAGATCGACCGGTACAAGTCCGAGTACATCGACCCGATCGCCGCGATCCTCGCCGACGCCAAGTACGCGTCCCTGCGGATCGTCACCACCGTCGAGATCGACTCGCTGCCCAACCTGGTCACCAACACCACCCCGCGGGCCACCGCCACGCCCAACTGCGACGTGATGAAGGCCAACGGCAACTACCAGAAGGGCGTCGGCTACGCCCTGAACAAGCTGGGCGACGCGCCCAACGTCTACAACTACATCGACGCCGGCCACCACGGCTGGCTCGGCTGGGACGACAACTTCGGTGCCTCCGCCAACCTGTTCAAGGAGGCGGCGACCACCGAGGGCGCGACCGTGAACGACGTGCACGGCTTCATCGTCAACACCGCCAACTACAGCGCGCTGAAGGAGGAGAACTTCACGATCAACGACAGCGTGAACGGCACCTCCGTGCGCCAGTCCAAGTGGGTGGACTGGAACCGGTACACCGACGAGCTGTCCTACGCCCAGGCGATGCGCAACCAGTTGGTCTCCATCGGCTTCGACACCAACCTCGGCATGCTGATCGACACCTCCCGCAACGGCTGGGGCGGCGCCGCCCGGCCCACCGGCCCCGGCGCCACCACCAGCGTCGACACCTACGTCGACGGGGGCCGTTACGACCGCCGGATCCACCTCGGCAACTGGTGCAACCAGTCCGGCGCCGGCCTCGGTGAGCGTCCGCAGGCCAACCCCGCGACCGGGATCGACGCCTACGTCTGGATGAAGCCCCCGGGTGAGTCCGACGGCGCCAGTGAGGCGATTGACAACGACGAGGGCAAGGGCTTCGACCGGATGTGCGACCCGACGTACACCGGCAACGCGCGCAACAACAACAACATGTCCGGCGCGCTGGCCAACGCCCCGCTCTCCGGGCACTGGTTCTCCGCGCAGTTCCAGCAGCTGATGCAGAACGCGTACCCGCCGCTGTCGTAGCGGGTTTGCGGTTTCGGCAAGTTGGTTTGCCTCCCGTGTCGGACCGGCGCACGCTGGTCGCACCACGACACGGGAGGCGACCCCATGGCGCACCACCAGCACGGCCACGGCCACAGCCACGAGCACGACGACTTCGACTGGGCGCGCATGGCGCCGCTCCTGGAGGCGGAGGCGGAGCTGTACGCGCCGCTGTACACCGGCGCCCTGGAGTGGATTGGCCGGGACGTCACCGCGCCCGGCCTGGTGGTCGACGCGGGCAGCGGGCCGGGGGTGGTCTCCTGCCTGCTCGCCGACGCCTTCCCCGGCGCCCGGGTGGTCGCCGTGGACGGCGCCGCACCGCTGCTCGACCGGGCCCGCGACCGCGCCGCCCGGCACGGTCTCGCCGACCGCTTCGGCACCCTGGCCGGCGATCTGCCGGACGCGCTGGCCGGCCTCGACTACCCCGCCGACCTGCTGTGGGCCAGCCGCAGCCTGCACCACCTGGGCGACCAGCGCGCGGCCCTCGCCGCCTTCGCCGGACATCTCGCCCCGGGCGGCACCCTCGCCCTCCTGGAGGGCGGACTGCCCGCCCGCTACCTGCCGCGCGACCTCGGCTTCGGCCGTCCGGGCCTCCAAGCCCGGCTGGACGCGGTGCACGAGGACACCTTCGCGCGGATGCGCCGGGAACTGCCGGGCTCGGTGGCGGTGACGGAGGACTGGCCGGCGCTGCTGACCGCCGTCGGCCTCAAGCACACCGGCAGCCGCAGCTTCCTGCTCGACCTGCCCGCCCCGCTCGACGAACCGGCCCGCGCCTTCGTCGCCGGCATGCTGTCCCGGCAGCGCGCCATGGGCGAGGAGCAGCTGGCCGCCGACGACCTCGCGGCCCTCGACCGGCTGCTGGACCCAGCTGACGAGGCGAGCGTGCACCGCAGGCCCGATGTGTTCGTGCTGGCGGCGCACACCGTGCACACGGCGGTGCGGGCCGGCTGACCCGCACCGCCGTGCCGCGCCGGGTCAGTCGTTGACGTCCGCCGGGTCGGAGCCGGTCCGCCGGTCCTCGTTGAGGGCGCTGATCGCCGCCAGGTCCTCGTCGTCCAGGCTGAAGTCGAAGACGTCGATGTTCTCCTTGATCCGGGACGGCGTCACCGACTTCGGGATGACCACATTGCCGGTCTGGAGATGCCAGCGCAGTACCACCTGGGCCGGGCTGCGGCCGTGCTTCTGGCCGATGGCGACGATGGCCGGGACCTCGAGCAGGCCCTTGCCCGAGCCGAGCGGCGACCACGCCTCGGTGGCGATGCCCTGCTCCGCGTGGTACTCGCGCAGCGCGTGCTGCTGGAGGTGCGGGTGCAGCTCGATCTGGTTGACCGCCGGGATCACCGACGTCTCGGCGATCAGCCGGTCGAGGTGGTCCGGCAGGAAGTTGGAGACACCGATGGCGCGGGCCCGGCCGTCGGCGAGGATCTTCTCGAACGCCTTGTAGGTGTCGACGTACCGGCCGCGGTCCGGCATCGGCCAGTGGATCAGGTACAGGTCGACGTACTCCATGCCCAGCTTGGCCAGGGAGGTGTCGAAGGCGCGCAGGGTGGAGTCGTACCCCTGGTCGCTGTTCCAGAGCTTGGTGGTGACGAAGAGGTCCTCACGGGGGAGGCCGGAAGCGGCGATGCCCTTGCCGGTGCCCTTCTCGTTGCCGTAGATCGCGGCCGTGTCGATGCTGCGGTACCCGGCCTTCAGGGCCGTCGCGACGGCGGTCTCGGCCTCGTCGTCCGGTACCTGCCAGACGCCGAAGCCCAGCTGGGGCATCTCGACGCCGTTGTTCAGGATGATCGGGGGGACCTGGCTGCTCACGGGCTGTTGATCCTTCGGTTGTGGTGACGTGGTGCTCCCATCGTCAACGATCACGAGGCGGTACGCATTCCTGATCGCGGAAAAAGCGGGCGACACCTCAGCTTCAGGCCCGGTACAGCGCCTCGACCTCGGCCTCGTACGCCTTCTCGATGGCCTTGCGCTTCAGCTTGAGCGACGGGGTGAGCAGCCCGTGCTCCTCGGTGAACGGCTGGGCCAGGATGCGGAAGGTGCGGACCGACTCGGCCTGGGAGACCAGCGTGTTGGCGGCGACCACCGCGCGCCGCACCTCGGTCTCCAGGTCGGGGTCGCGCACCAGGTCGGCCGGGGGCAGCGGCGGCTTGTTGCGCATCTGGAGCCAGTGCTCGACCGCCTCCTGGTCGAGGGTGACCAGGGCGGCGACGTAGGGGCGGTCGTTGCCGACCACGATGCACTGGCTGATCAGCGGGTGGTCCCGGACCCGCTCCTCCAGCACGCCGGGGGAGACGCTCTTGCCGCCGGAGGTCACCAGGATCTCCTTCTTGCGGCCGGTGATGGTCAGATAGCCGTCCTCGTCGAGGGCGCCCAGGTCGCCGGTGGCCAGCCAGCCGTCGTGCAGGGACTCGTCGGTGGCCTTGGGGTTGTTCAGATAGCCCTGGAAGACGTTGTCGCCGCGCAGCCAGATCTCGCCGTCGTCCGCGATGTGCACGGTCACGCCGGGGACCGGGTGGCCGACCGTGCCGTAGCGGGTGCGCTCGGGCGGGTTGGCGGTGGCCGCCGCCGTCGACTCGGTCAGCCCGTACCCCTCGTAGATCTGCACGCCGGCGCCCGCGAAGAACAGGCCGAGCCGCCGGTCCATCGCCGAGCCGCCGGACATCGCGTTGCGCAGCCGGCCGCCCATCGCGGCCCGGACCTTGCCGTAGACCAGCTTGTCGAAGAGCTGGTGCTGCACGCGCAGCCCCGCCGACGGCCCCGGACCCTGGCCCCACGCCTTGGCCTCCACGGCCTCCGCGTACTTCACCGCCACGTCGACGGCCTTCTCGAACGGACCCGCCCGGCCCTCCCGCTCGGCCTTGCGCCGGGCGGCGTTGAACACCTTCTCGAAGATGTACGGCACGGCCAGGATGAACGTCGGCTGGAACGCGGCCAGGTCCGGCAGCAGGGCGGCGGCGTTGAGCTGCGGCTGGTGGCCGAAGCGGACCCGGCCGCGGATCGCGGCGACCTCCACCATCCGGCCGAAGACATGGGCCAGCGGCAGGAACAGCAGGGTCGCGGCCTCGTCGCCCCGGCGGGAGTGGAACACCGACTCCCAGCGGCCGATGACGGTGTCCGCCTCGTACATGAAGTTGCCGTGGCTGAGCACGCAGCCCTTGGGGCGGCCGGTGGTGCCGGAGGTGTAGATGACGGTGGCCACCGACTCCGGGGTGACGGCCTGCCGGTGCCGGTGCACCACCTCGTCGTCGAGGTGGGCACCGGCCTCGTACAGCTCGCGCACCGCGCCCGCGTCGAGCTGCCACAGCTGCCGCAGGCTCGGCAGCCGGCCGATCACGGTGGCGATGGTCATCGCGTGGTCCTCGTGCTCCACCACGGCGGCGGTGACCTCGGCGTCGTACAGCATCCAGAAGCACTGCTCGGCCGAGGAGGTGGGGTAGACCGGCACGACCTGCGCGCCGATCGACCACAGGGCGAAGTCGAACAGCGTCCACTCGTAGCGGGTGCGGGACATGATGGCGACCCGGTCGCCGAACCGGACGCCCCGGGCGAGCAGGCCCTTGGCGAGGGCCAGCACCTCGTCGCGGAACTCGGCGGAGGTCACGTCCCGCCAGCGGCCGGCCTCGTCCTTGCGCCCCAGCGCGATGTACCGGGGATCCTCCCGGGCATTGTGGAAGACCGTGTCGGCCAGTCCGCCCACCGGCGGCGGCAATGCCGACGGAGGGCTCGTGAACTCGCGCAAACCCCGCTCCCCGATCCGTTGTGACGCCCCGCACAGCGCGGTGAAAGCTACCCCACTGCCGTGGGGTCCTGACGGTCGAGTAACTTCCGCGACCGTAATCTCCACGGAATCCCTACGGGGCGGTTACCGGAGGTAGGGGGCTTCGGTTCGGGGGCGGCCGCGGGTGGTGTGGGGCTGGGCGCGCAGTTCCCCGCGCCCCTTCGAGGTACGCGCGGTGAACGTGCCTTCAGGGGCGCGGGGAACTGCGCGACAAGCCACGACGCGCCTGCGGTCGAACCGCCTCCCGCGCCACCCCTGGACGGGAACCGGCCAGCAGAAGCACCAGCACCCCCGCCACCGCCGCCACCGACCCCGCGGTCACCGCCGCCGCGTTCAGGCCGGAGGCGAACGCGGCGTGCAGCGCCCGCTCGGGGAACGCGCCGCGCAGGGCCCCCGCGCCACCGCCCGCCAGCGCGTGCGCCGCGTCGTGCGGCAGGGTGTCCGTCATCCGCGAAGCCAGCACCGTGCCGAAGACCGCGATGCCGAGCGCGTACCCGAGCTGCCGGAAGGTGTTCACCGCGCCGCCCGCCATCCCGGCCCGCTCGGCGGGCACCGCCGCCAGCGCCGCGCCCGCGATGCCCGGCGACACCAGCCCGGTGCCGACCCCGACCAGCAGCAGCCCCGGCACCAGCGCGGACGCCGTCGACCCGGCGTCCAGGAACGCCGTGCAGTACTGTCCCGCCGCGATCAGCAGCAGCCCGCCGCCGATGGTGAACCGGGCCGGCACCCCGTGCAGCAGCCGGCCGCCCGCCGCGGCCACCGTGAACGAGGCCAGCGACAGCCACAGGAACACCAGGCCGCCACGGACCGGGCTCATCCCCAGCAGCGTCTGGAGCCAGATCGAGGTGTACGCCATCACCCCGAACGCCGCCGCGTTGAAGGCGAGCGCCCCCAGCATCACCGCCGAGAACGCGGGCCGCGCGAACAGCCGTACGTCCAGCAGCGGATCGGCGGACCGCCGCTCCAGCACGACGAAAGCGGTCAGGAACAGCACCGCGCAGCCGAAGGCGGCCAGCGTGCCGGACTCCGTCCAGCCGTGCGACCCGGCCCGCACCGCCCCGTACGTCACCGCCCCGGCGAACGCCGCGAACGTCACCGTGCCCGGCACGTCCACCCGGCGCCCTTGCGCCCCGCGCGACTCCGGCACCACCCGCAGCGTCAGCCACACCGCCACCACGCTCACCGGCAGATTGACGTAGAAGATCCACCGCCAGCCGGGTCCGTCGGTGAGCAGGCCGCCCAGTACCGGCCCGACGGCCGCCGCCGCGCCGCTCACCGCGCCCCACACGCCGAGCGCCACCGACCGCTGCCGGCCCTGGTAGACCGAGCCCAGCAGCGGCAGCGTGGTGGCGAACATCGCCGCCGCGCCTATTCCCTGCACCGCCCGCGCCGCGACCAGCATGGCCGGCCCGGTCGCCACCCCGCACAGCAGCGACGCCGCCGCGAACAGCACCACCCCGGCGACATGGGTACGCCGCCGCCCCAGCACGTCGGCCGCGGCGCCCGCGCCGAGCAGCAGCGCCGCCAGCGCCAGCGCGTACCCGTCCATCACCCATTGCAGATCGCTCAGCGAGGCATTCAGCCCGTGCGCCATGTCCGGCAGCGCCACCACCGCGATCGTCACGTCCAGCAGCAGCATGAACGTGCCCAGGCAGACCGCCGTCAGCGGTCCCCATGCGCGCATCTCGTCCTCTTCCGTTCGTCGAAACCCTTGCGGTCCTCCGTACGATGAGCCGGGCCCGGCCGATGGCACCGGCCACCGGCAGACAAGCGACGGAACCCGAGGAAAGTGGCCGCCGTGGAGATGGAATCCGACACCTTCGACCAGCTCGACCTGCGGCTGCTGAGCGCGCTGGAGGTGCACGGCCGGGCCTCCTTCAGCCGGCTCGGCGCGGTGCTCGGCGTCTCCGACCAGACAATCGCCCGCCGCTACCGGCGGCTGTGCGCCGAGGGCGGACTGCGGGTGGTCGCGGTGCGGGACGCCGAGCGGCTGGGCCGGGACCAGTGGACGCTGCGGCTGCGCTGCGTCCCCGACGCGGCCGCCGCCATCGCCGACGCGCTCGCCAAACGGCCCGACACCAGCTGGATCGGGCTCGCCTCGGGCGGCACCGAGGTCATCTGCGGCACCCGCCCGCGCAGCCTCGGCGACCGCGACGACCTGCTGCTGGGCAAGCTGCCGCGGACCCCGCGGGTCCTGGAGATCCGGGCCCACCAGATGCTGCACCGCTTCCACGGCGGCCCCACCGGCTGGCTGCGCAAGTTCGACGTGCTGACCGCCGACGAGACGGCGGCGCTGGCCGCGACGCCCGTCGACCCGGCCGTCGGCCCGGCCCGGATCGCCCCCGAGGACGAGCCGCTGCTCGCCGTCCTCGAACGGGACGGCCGGGCCGGCTACCCGGAGCTCCAGCGCGCCACCGGCCGCTCCGAGTCGGCCGTCAAACGCCGGCTGGCCGCGCTGCTCGGCTCCGGCGCGGTCTACGTCGACGTCGAGTACGACTCCGCGCTGCTCGGCTTCCCGGTCGTCGCCGCCCTGTGGATCACCGTCGGCCCGGCCGCCCTGCACCGGGTCGGCGAGACCCTCGCCGCGCACCCCGAGATCGCCCACGCGGCGGCCACCGCCGGCCCCTCCAACCTGGTCGCCACCGCCGTGGTGCGCAGCACCGCCGACCTCTATGCCTACCTGAGCGGCCCGCTCGGCCACCTGGAAGGCGTCCGGCACGTGGAGGCGTCCCCGTTCCTGCGCCGGGTCAAGCAGCTCATCTATCCGCGGCCGCTGTCCTGACCGCCGTGTGCAGCCGGTCGCCGCTCGCCAGAATGGCCGCGGCCAGGGCGTCCGCCGCGTCCTGGGCGGCGGTGCGGCGCTCGCCGGTGATCAGGACGAAGTCGACCCGGCCCAGTTCCGGCAGGCCGGCCCGGTCCGGGACCCGGACCAGGCCGGGCGGGACCAGGCCCCGGGAGTGCGCCATCACGCCGAGGCCCGCGCGGGCCGCCGCGATCAGACCGTTGAGGCTGCCGCTGGTGCAGGCCACCCGCCATGCGCGGCCCTGGCGCTGGAGTGCCTCCAGGGCCAGCGCGCGGGTGATGCCGGGCGGCGGATAGGCGATCAGCGGCACCGGGCGGCCGGGGTCCAGGCGCAGCCGCTCGGCGCCGATCCACACCAGCCGGTCGTGCCAGACCAGCTCGCCCCGCCGGTCCTCCGGACGGCGCTTGGCCAGCACCAGGTCCAGCTTTCCGGCGGCCAGCCGCTCGTGCAGCGTGCCGGACAGCTCGACGGTCAGTTCCAGGTCGACCTCGGGGTGGTCGTGCCGGAAGCTCTCCAGGATCTCGGGCAGCCGGGTGAGCACGAAGTCCTCCGACGCGCCGAACCGCAGCCGGCCGCGCAGCCGGGTGCCGGTGAAGAACGCCGTCGCCTGCTCGTGCACCTCCAGGATGCGGCGGGCGAAGCCGAGCATCGCCTCGCCGTCCTCGGTCAGCTGCACCGAGTGGGTGTCCCGGGTGAACAGCGGCCGCCCGGCCGCGTCCTCCAGGCGCCGCACGTGCTGGCTCACCGTCGACTGGCGCAGCCCGAGCCGCCGGGCGGCCTGCGTGAAGCTCAGCGTCTGCGCCACCGAGAGGAAGGTCCGCAGCTGGGAGGGGTCGTACATGGTCCCACTTTATCGCGGAACGTGATGACAGTCAGTGCGGTATGCCGGATTCCCGATCGCCGGGTGAGGGAGCAGGATGGAGCGGGGACCCGTGTCCCGTGCCCGAGGACCGAAGAAGCGATACGAGCAAGTGGAGCACCGTGAAACGCCTACGCCCGCCGCGCTGGATGCCGATCGACCCGTACATCCTGCTGTTGCTGGCGACGGTGGGCCTCGCGGCGCTGCTGCCGGCCCGCGGCACCTCGGCGGACGTGGCGAACGGCGCCTCCACGGCCGCGATCGCGTTCCTCTTCTTCCTCTACGGCGCCCGGCTCTCCACCCGGGAGGCGATGGACGGACTCAGGCACTGGCGGCTGCATGTCACCGTGCTGGCCTGCACGTTCGTCGTCTTCCCGCTGCTCGGACTGGCGGCGCGCGGACTCGTCCCGGTCTTCCTGACCGACCCGCTCTACCAGGGCCTGCTGTTCTGCACCCTGGTCCCGTCCACCATCCAGTCGTCGATCGCCTTCACCTCCATCGCCCGCGGCAACGTGCCCGCCGCGATCTGCGCGGGCTCCTTCTCCTCCCTGGCCGGCATCGTCCTCACACCGCTGCTGGCGGCGGGCCTGCTGGGCGGCACCGGGGGCGGGTTCTCCGCCGACTCGCTGGTGAAGATCGTGCTCCAGCTGCTGGTGCCGTTCGTGGCGGGGCAGTTGCTGCGGCGCTGTGGAGTCAGGAGGGGCCGCGCGAAGCGCGTCGGGCAGGGTGGTGGTGGGCGACGGGAGGGCGGGTTCGTAGCCCGGCACAAGAAGGTGCTCGGGCTGGTCGACCGCGGGTCGATCCTGCTGGTCGTCTACACGGCGTTCAGCGAGGGCATGGTGCAGGGCGTCTGGCACCAGGTCAGCCCGGTCCGGCTGGCCGGACTGCTGGCCGTGGAGGCCGTGCTGCTCGCCGTGATGCTGGCGCTGACCTGGTACGGCGCGAAGGCGCTGCGGTTCGGACGGGCGGACCGGATCGCCATCCAGTTCGCCGGTTCGAAGAAGTCGCTGGCCGCCGGGCTGCCGATGGCCAGCGTGCTCTTCGGCGCGCACGCCTCGCTGGCCGTACTGCCGCTGATGCTCTTCCACCAGATGCAGCTCATGGTCTGCGCGGTCATCGCCAAACGCCGCGCACACGACCCGCTGCCCGCCGACGACACCGCCCCGGCCGCGCCGATACCGACCGGCGCCGGCACCCGCTGAGCGGTCAGCCCCCGGCGTCCACCCGGTCCAGCGGCAGTGTCAGCACACTGTCCCCGGCCGGCGGCTCGGCGGCGGCCACCTCGCCGTCGGTCAGCGCCCGCCCCCACACCCGTACGTCGTCCAGCGCCCCGGTGAAGTGCGCCCGTCCGTCCATCCGGGCGCCCACGTGCACACCGAACGCCGAGTCGCGGCTGACCGAGCCCGGCACGTCCGCCGCCTCGGTCCGCACCCCGTCGAGGAACAGGGCGAGCCGCCCGCCGCCCCGGCGCAGCACCAGCCGGTGCCAGCGGCCGTCGTTGTGGGCGCCGGCCGCCCGCACATACGCCGACCGGGGCGCCGCCGCGCCCTGCCGGGCGGTCATCAGCCCGGTCACCCGGTCCTGGCCGGGCTCGGCCCGCAGCCACACCTGGGGCTGCCTGGTGCCGATGCCGCCCATCCACAGCAGCGGCTGCTCCCCGCTGCCGGCCGTGTAGCGGAACCGGAGCGACGCGGTGAAGTCGCCGGCCCCGAGCGGCAGCCGGTCCCGGTACGGCAGCCGCACCTCGTCGTCCACGCCGTCGAAGGCGAGCGCCCCGCCGACCGCGCCGTCGGTCGGCGCCGCCCCGCCCAGCACGGCGGCCGGCCGGGCGCCCGGCGACAGGTCGGGGGTGGTGGGGTCGGCGCCGCGCCGGGGCTGGAGCCAGTCGGTGCCGAACCGGGCGAACCGGATCTCGTCCCGGGCGTCCGCCGTGCCCGCCTCGTACAGCAGGCCCACCGTCGTCTCGTCGAGCGCGGTCAGGTCGGAGTAGCCGGACCAGTCCCGGGTGACGACGGTGGCCCGGTCCACGCTGTCCCAGGTGGCGCCGGAGTCCCAGGAGGAGCGGATCACCATGGTCCGGCGGCGGTCCGGGTCGGCCGGCGCGGACAGCAGCACCCGGTCGCCGAGCCGCAGCAGCGCGCCCTGCACCTGCGGGGTGTACAGGTCCGGGAGGGCCTCGAAGGGCGCGGCGAAGCTGTCGCCGCCGTCGCGGCTGACGGTCTGCGCGCGGTGGCCCAGGTCGGTGCCGTCCTGCTCGCGGCCGCTGACCAGCAGCGTGCCGTCGGCGAGTTCGGCGAGCGTCACCTCGGACGGCTTCTGCCGGAAGGTGCCGTCGTCGGCCACCGGCCAGGTGTCGGTAGCGCCGACCCGCCAGTGGGCGCCGCCGTCGTCGCTGACCACGAGGGCCGCGTGGTTCGCCGCGACCCGGCCGTCGTCCCAGCTCTCGGCGTTGACCCCGAGCACCAGCCGCCCGGCGTGCGCCCCGGTGCCGAGCTGCACGCCGTGCACGGGACCGGTGGCGTACCAGGAGTTCCAGCCGGCCGGGCGGATCTCGGCGGTCAGGTCGCGCGGCGCCGACCAGGTCAGCCCGTCGTCGTCGCTGTACTGGAGGTGCGGGGCGCGGTCGCAGGGGATCGCGCAGCCCGCGTCGTCCGCCCGGCCGGTGTTGTACGTCTCCACCAGCAGTACCCGGCCGGTCGCCCGGTCCACCACCGGCGCCGGATTGCCGTGCGTGTCGCCGCCGCCGTCGTTGACCACCCGCAGCGGGCCCCAGGTCCGGCCGCCGTCGGCGGAGCGCTTGAGCACGATGTCGATGTCGGCCGCGTCCCCGCAGTTGCGGACCCGGCCCTCGGCGAAGGCGAGCAGCGTCCCGTCCGTGGTCCGGACGATCGCCGGGATGCGGAAGCAGGCGTATCCGCTCTCCTGGTCGGCGCGGAAGAGGACCTGCTGGGTGAATTCGGGGGCCTGGGCGGCGGGGGCCGCGGCGGGGACGGCGAAGGAGAGGGCGAGCAGGGCGGCGGCGAGCGCGGACGGCATGGAGCGGTGACCCTTCGGACGGCTGGGCGGTAGCCGGTCATCAGGGCATCAGTAGATCAAGTCATCACATGACGGATATGTCGTACGGACTTCCCCCGCGTGTCGCCGGCTCCGGGAGCCCCGGACACGGCATCGCCCCGGCCCGGCGCAGGGGGCGCTCCCCGCCGGGGGCCGGGGGTCCGCCGCCGTGCCGCGGGCCGACCGGCTCAGCCCTGGACGGCCGCGGTCCGCAGGGCGATCCGGTCCGCGCCCGCGTACACGTTCATCGAGGTGCCGCGCAGGAAGCCCACCAGGGTCAGGCCGGTCTCGGCGGCCAGGTCCACGGCGAGCGAGGACGGCGCCGACACCGCCGCCAGCACCGGGATGCCGGCCATCACGGCCTTCTGGGCCAGCTCGAAGGAGGCCCGCCCGGAGACCAGCAGCACGGACCGGGACAGCGGCAGGCCGCCGCTCTGCAGCGCCCGGCCGACCAGCTTGTCGACCGCGTTGTGCCGGCCCACGTCCTCCCGGATGTCGGCCAGTTCGCCGTCCTCGGTGAACAGCGCCGCCGCGTGCAGCCCGCCGGTCCGGTCGAAGACCCGCTGGGCGGCCCGCAGCCGGTCCGGCAGCTCGGCGAGCAGATCCGCGTCGATCCGGACCGGCGGGGTGTCGGCGATGGGCCAGCGGGCGGTGGTCCGCACCGCGTCCAGGCTGGCCTTGCCGCACAGGCCGCAGGAGGAGGTGGTGTAGACGTTGCGTTCGAGGGTGATGTCGGGCATCCGGACACCGGGCGCGGTCTGCACGTCCACCACGTTGTACGTGTTGGACCCGTCGACGGTGGCGCCCGCGCAGTACACGATGTTCCGCAGGTCGTCCTTGCCGCTCAGCACCCCCTCGCTGACCAGGAACCCGGCGGCGAGCGCGAAGTCGTCGCCGGGGGTGCGCATGGTGATGGCGAGCGGTTTGCCGTTGAGCCGGATCTCCAGGGGTTCCTCGGCGACGAGCGTGTCCGGGCGGGTGGAGACCGCCCCGTCCCGGATGCGGATCACCTTGCGTCGTTCCGTGACTCGTCCCATGTCCTGATCAGCCCCGGTTCTGTACGTGCTGGTAGCCGAAACGGCCCTTGATGCAGAGATTGCCGTGGGTCACCGGGCTGTCGTGCGGCGAGGTGACCTTGACGATCTCATTGTCCTGCACGTGCAGAGTGAGGTTGCATCCCACTCCGCAGTACGCGCACACCGTGGTGGTCTCGGTCTGCGCCGACTCGTTCCAGGTGCCCGCCGCCCGCATGTCGTACTCCGACTTGAACGACAGCGCCCCGGTGGGGCAGACCTCGACGCAGTTGCCGCAGTAGACGCACGCCGAGTCGGTCAGCGGGGCGTCCTGCTCGACCGAGATCCGGGCGTCGAAGCCGCGCCCGGAGACCGAGATCGCGAAACTGTTCTGCCACTGCTCCCCGCAGGCGTCCACGCATTTGTAGCAGAGGATGCATTTGCCGTAGTCCCGGACGTACAGGTCGTTGTCGATCCGGGGTTCCTCCTCGACCCGGGCCGCGTCCGGGCCGAACCGGTCGGGTTTCGCCTCGTACTCCTTGATCCACTCGGCGGCCCGCGGGGTGGTCGACAAGTCGACCGAGGAGGCGAGGAGTTCGAGGACCACCTTGCGGCTGTGCCGGGCCCGCTCGGTGCCGGTGCGCACCGTCATGCCGGGCTCGGCGCGGCGGGAGCAGGCCGGGACCAGGGTGCGGGCCCCCTCGACCTCCACCACGCACACCCGGCAGGCGTTCTTCGGGGCGAGGGTGTCGCCCTCGCACAGGGTCGGCACGTCCTTGCCGGCGGCCCGGCAGGCGTCGAGGATCGTCGACCCCTCGGGAACCCGGGCCTCCTGCCCGTCGAGGGTGAACTCCACCAGCCGGCGCGGCACACCGAGCGGTATCGCGGTCATTCGTAGGCCCCCAGCCGGTCGATGGCGGATTCCACGGCGTTCCACGCGGTCTGGCCCAGACCGCAGATCGAGGCGTCCCGCATGGCCCGGCCGACCTCCCGCAGCAGCGCGATGTCGTCGGCGGCGCCGGCCCCGGTGCGCTCGGCGATCCGGTGCAGCGCCTCCTCCTGCCGCACCGTGCCCACCCGGCACGGCACGCACTGGCCGCAGGACTCGTCGCGGAAGAACTCCGCGATGCGCAGCAGCAGCCGGGGGAGCGGAACCGTGTCGTCGAAGGCCAGCACCACCCCCGACCCGAGGGTGGTGCCCGCCTCGCGCGTCCCCTCGAAGGTGAGCGGGATGTCCAGCTCGTCGGGCCGTACGAAGCCGCCGGCCGCCCCGCCGAGCAGCACCGCGCGCAGCCCGTCCCGGACCCCGGCGAGGCCCAGCAGTTCGCCCAGGGTGGCCCCGAACGGCAGCTCGTAGACGCCCGGCCGGGCCACGGCGCCGGACACGCAGAACAGCTTCGGGCCGGTGGACCGGCCGGTGCCGATCGCCGCGTACGCCTCGGCGCCCATGGTCAGAATCGGCAGCACGTTGACGAGGGTCTCGACGTTGTTCTCGGCGGTGGGCTTGCCGAACAGGCCCCGCTCCACCGGGAACGGCGGCTTGGCGCGGGGCTCGCCCCGGTAGCCCTCGATGGAGTTGAACAGGGCGGTCTCCTCACCGCAGATGTAGGCGCCCGCGCCGCGCCGGATCTCGATGTCGAAGGCGTAGCCCTGCCCGAGGACGTCGTCGCCGAGCAGCCCGCGGGCGCGAGCCCGGTCGATGGCGTGGGTGAGGCGGGCCAGCGCCCGGGGGTACTCGCCGCGCAGGTACAGGTAGCCCCGGTGCGCACCGGTGGCGTACCCGGCGATGGTCATCGCCTCGATCAGCGCGTACGGGTCGCCCTCCATCAGCACCCGGTCCTTGAAGGTGCCCGGCTCGGACTCGTCGGCGTTGCAGACCAGGTAGTGCGGGTGGTCCGGCTGGGCGGCGGTGGCCTGCCATTTGCGGCCGGTGGGGAAGGCGGCGCCGCCGCGCCCGACCAGTCCGGAGTCGGTGACCTCGCGGATCACCCCGGCCGGACCGAGTGCGAAGGCCCGGCGCAGGGCGGTGTAGCCGCCGTGCGCCCGGTAGTCGTCGAGCGAGGCGGGGTCCACCACGCCGACCCGGCGCAGCAGGACCAGCTCCGCGTCACCCGCCTGTGGGACGGCCGCCGCGGCCGGGGGTTCCTCGGGCGCCGAGTCGGGAGCGGTGGCGGCGAGCACGGCCGCGCGGGCCGTCGCGGGCGCCGCCACGGCCGTACGCACCGGGTCGCCGGCCCGGACCGCGAGCGCCGCCGGGGCGCGTTCGCACAGGCCGAGGCAGGGGCTGCGCTGGACGGTGACGCCCGGCTCCGCTGTGACCTCGGCGCACAGCGCCTCCGCGCCGGCCGTCGCGCACGCCAGGTCGGTGCAGACGTGCAGGACGGTCGCGGGGCGCGGGCGGACGGAGAACATGGCGTAGAAGGTGGCGACGCCGTACGCCTCGGCCGGCGGCACGGTCAGCCGCCGGCACAGGTAGTCCAGGGCGCCGTCGCTGATCCAGCCGACCCGGTCGTTGACCGCGTGCAGCCCCGGCAGCAGCAGGTCGCGGCGGTCCCGGGCGGCCCGGCCGCCCCGCGCCCAGCGCAGGTCGGCGGCGTTCATCTCATCGCGGGTGGCGCCCTCCCAGGAGGATTCGGGCGGGCCGAGCAGGGCGTCGACGGCCGCCCGTTCGTCGTCCGTCGGCTTGCTGTCACCGAAGCGCAGGTCCACTTGGCATCACCTCACGATGGTCGCGACGGGCAGCTTCTCGATCCGGATCGCCGACGCCTTGAACTCCGCCGTTCCCGCGATCGGACAGTTGGCCTCGATGGTCAGCTGGTTGGTGTCCACCTCGTCGGGAAAGTGGAAGGTCATGAAGGCGAGCCCCGGCCGCAGCGCCGGGTCGACCCACACGGGTGCCTCCACCGCCCCGCGCCGCGAGGTCACCCGTACCGTCTCCCCGACCACCACCCCGTACCGCTCGGCGTCCTCCGGGGACAGCTCCACGGACTCGCCGCGCCGCAGCGGGGAGGCGTAACCGCCGCTCTGCACCCCGGTGTTGTACGAGTCGAGGCGGCGCCCGGTGGTGAGGCGCAGGGGGTACCGCTCGTCGGTGAGGTCGACCGGCGGATCGTGCTGGACGATGCCGAAGGGCGCCGGGCGGCCCCGGCGGGCCGGGTCGGGGTCCCACAGCCGGCCGTGCAGATAGGTCGGTTCCAGCCGGTCGGTGCTCGGGCAGGGCCACTGGATGCCCCGGTGCTCGGTGAGCCGGTCGTACGTCATCCCGTGGTGGTCCGGCGACAGGGCGCGCAGCTCGTTCCAGACCGCCTCGGCGTCGGCGTACTTCCAGTCGTGGCCGAGGCGGGCGGCGAGGTCGCAGAAGATGTCGATGTCCTCGCGGGCCTCGCCCGGCGGGCTCACCGCCCGGCGGACCCGCTGCACGCGCCGCTCGCTGTTGGTGGTGGTGCCGTCCGTCTCCGCCCAGCCGGCGGTGGCGGGCAGCACCACGTCCGCGAGCGAGGCGGTCCTGGTCAGGAAGATGTCCTGCACGACCAGGAAGTCCAGTGCGCTCAGGCGGCGTACCGCCTGTTCGCTGTCGGCCTCCGACTGGGCCGGGTTCTCGCCGACGCAGTACACCGCCTTCAGCGAGCCGTCCGCCATCGCCTCGAACATCTCGGTCAGGGTGAGGCCGTAGTGCGGCTGGATCACGGTGTCCCAGGCGGACTCGAACTTCAGCCGGGTGTCCGGGTCCAGGATGTCCTGGAAGCCGGGCAGGCGGTTGGGGATGGCGCCCATGTCGCCGCCGCCCTGCACGTTGTTCTGGCCGCGCAGGGGTTGCAGTCCGGCGCCGTAGCGGCCCACGTGTCCGGTGAGCAGGGAGAGGTTGATCAGCGCGCGGACGTTGTCGGTGCCGTTGTGGTGCTCGGTGATGCCGAGGGTCCAGCACAGCTGGGCGCGTTCGGCGCGGGCGTAGGCGTGCGCGAGGTCGCGGATGGCGGCGGCGGGGACGCCGGTGACCTTCTCGGCGAGGGAGAGCGTCCACGGCTCGACGAGGGCTCTGTACTCCGCGTAGCCGGTGGTCGCGCGCTCGACGAACGCCTCGTTGACCAGGCCGGCGTGGATGATCTCCCGGCCGATCGCGTGCGCCATCGGGATGTCGGTGCCGACGTTGAGGCCGAGCCAGCTCTCCGCCCACTCGGCGGTGGAGGTGCGGCGCGGATCGACGGCGTACATCCGGGCGCCGTTGTGCATCCCCTTCAGGACGTGCTGGAAGAAGATCGGGTGCGCGAAACGGGCGTTGGAGCCCCACATGACGATGACGTCGGTGTGCTCGATCTCCTCGTAGGAGGAGGTGCCGCCGCCGGAGCCGAAGGCGGCGGACAGGCCGGCCACGGACGGGGCGTGGCAGGTGCGGTTGCAGGAGTCGACGTTGTTGGTGCCCATCACCACCCGGGCGAACTTCTGCGCCACGTAGTTCATCTCGTTGGTCGCGCGGGCGCAGGAGAACATGCCGAAAGCGCCCCGGTGGCGGGCCAGACCCCGGGCCACCCGGTCCAGGGCCTCGTCCCAGGTGGCCCGGCGGAAGGGCGCGTCGCGGGAGTCGCGCACCAGGGGGTGGGTGAGCCTGGTGTAGCCGGCCGGCTGCCGTTTCTTCATGCGGCGCTCCTCAGGGCGAGCAGGTCCGAGATGGCGTGCACGGTGCGCAGGGTGGGCACCGGGACGCCGGTGATCTCCGCCAGTTCGACGACGGCCGAGAGCAGCACGTCGAGTTCCAGCGGCTTGCCGCGCTCCAGGTCCTGGAGCGTGGAGGTGCGGTGGTCGCCGACCTTCTCGGCGCCCGCCAGCCGGCGTTCGATGGAGACGCCGACCTCGCAGCCGAGCGCCTCGGCGACCGCCAGGGTCTCGGCCATCATCGTCTCGATCACCTGCCGGGTGCCGCCGTGCGCGCACATCTGCCGCATGGTGGCGCGGGCCAGCGCGCTGATCGGGTTGAAGGAGATGTTGCCGAGCAGCTTGAGCCAGATGTCGTTGCGCAGGGCCGGTTCGACCGGGCACTTCAGGCCGCCCGCGCGCATCGCCGCGCTGAGCGCCAGACAGCGGGCGGACACACTCCGGTCCGGCTCGCCGATCGAGAACCGGGTGCCTTCCAGGTGCCGGACCACGCCCGGCCCCGCCAGTTCGGTGGCCGCGTAGACCACGCAGCCGACGGCCCGCTCGGGCGCGAGCACCGCACTGACCGCGCCGTCCGGGTCCACACTGTCCAGCCGGCGGCCGTCGTAGCGGCCGCCGTGCCGGTGGAAGTACCACCAGGGGATGCCGTTCTGGGCGGCCACCACCGCTGTGGAGTCGTGCAGCAGCGGCTCGATCAGCGGCCCGCACGCCGCGTACGAGGTGGCCTTCAGCCCCAGGAAGACGTAATCGACCGGGCCCACTTCGGCCGGGTCGTCGGTGGCGCGCGGGCGCGCGGTGAAGTCGCCGCGCGGGCTGCGCACCCGTACTCCGTGCCGCCTCATGGCCGCCAGGTGCGGTCCACGGGCGATGAGATGCACGTCGGCACCGGCGCGGTGGAGCGCGGCGCCCACATAGGCGCCGATCGCACCGGCGCCGAGGACTGCGACTTTCATGGGGGATAGCTCCGTTCGGTCGAGGGTCGTACCGAGGAACCGAGGAACTGTCGCGATTTCGTCGACGAAATATTGTCTACAGTATGGAGGTAGAGGCGGCAAGGGATTGTGCACAGCCGGTGGCGCTGGGTGGTTGTTTGATCAACTGTCTTCTCAACCGCGCTCCGGCTCCCTACGGTTGGGGACTCATGAGTCCCCCTGTCGCACCGCCCGGCTGGAGCCGCTGGCTCGTTCCCCCGGCCGCCCTCTCGGTCCACCTCTCCATCGGGCAGGCGTACGCCTGGTCCGTGTTCAAACCGCCGCTGGAATCCGCGCTCGGCCTCAGCGGCACCCAGAGCGCGCTGCCCTTCCAGCTCGGCATCGTGATGCTCGGCCTGTCCGCCGCGTTCGGCGGCACCCTGGTCGAGAAACGCGGGCCGCGCTGGGCGATGACGGTGGCGCTGATCTGCTTCTCGTCCGGCTTCCTGCTCTCCGCGCTGGGCGCGGCCACCGAGCAGTACTGGCTGATCGTCTTCGGCTACGGCTTCGTCGGCGGCGTCGGCCTCGGCATCGGCTACATCTCGCCGGTCTCCACGCTGATCAAGTGGTTCCCGGACCGGCCCGGCATGGCCACCGGCATCGCCATCATGGGCTTCGGTGGCGGCGCGCTGATCGCCTCGCCCTGGTCCGCGCAGATGCTGGAGTCCTTCGGCACCGACAGCTCCGGCATCGCCCTCGCCTTCCTGGTGCACGGACTGTCCTACGCCGTCTTCATGCTGCTCGGCGTGCTGCTGGTGCGGGTGCCGCGGGTCCCGGAGAGCGCCGACGGGAAGCCCGCCGCGCTGACCGGCGTCCAGGTCTCGGCCCGCTCGGCGGTGCGCACCCCGCAGTTCTGGTGCCTGTGGCTGGTGCTCTGCATGAACGTCACCGCGGGCATCGGCATCCTGGAGAAGGCCGCGCCGATGATCACGGACTTCTTCGCGGACACCTCCGCGCCGGTCTCCGCGACCGCCGCCGCCGGGTTCGTGGCCCTGCTGTCGGCCGCGAACATGGCCGGCCGGATCGGCTGGTCGTCCACCTCCGACCTGATCGGACGCAAGAACATCTACCGGGTCTACCTCGGCGTCGGCGCGGTGATGTACGCGCTCATCGCCCTGTTCGGCGACTCCTCCAAGCCGCTGTTCGTACTGGCCGCCCTGGTGATCCTGTCCTTCTACGGCGGCGGCTTCGCCACCGTCCCCGCCTATCTGAAGGACCTCTTCGGCACCTACCAGGTCGGCGCGATCCACGGCCGGCTGCTCACCGCCTGGTCCACGGCCGGTGTGCTCGGGCCGCTGATCGTCAACTGGATCGCGGACCGGCAGGAGGAGGCCGGGCGGCACGGCTCGGCCCTGTACGGGCTGTCGTTCGTCATCATGATCGGACTGCTCGTCGTCGGCTTCGTCGCCAACGAACTGGTCCGTCCGGTCCACGAGCGCCACCACGTCACCGCCGAGGAAATCGAGGAGGCCGCCCATGTCGCCCGACAGCAGTGAGAGCCGCACCGGCCGGCGCCCGCTGATCGCCTTCGCCTGGCTGTGGGTGGGAGCACCGCTCGGCTACGGGCTGTACGAGCTGGTCCGCAAGGCCACCCAGTTGTTCACCGGGTGAGGGTGAGGGTGAGAGCGAGGGTGAGAGCGAGGGTGAGGGGGAGGGTGAGGGTGAGGGGGAGGGTGAGGGTGAGGGGGAGGGTGAGGGTGAGGTGGGCGTGAGGACGAGGTGACGCGGGGTGCGCGGGTGACGGAAGCCGACAAGCGGTGCCTCCGTTTCCTGTCGCATCACCTGCCGTCGTACCCGTGAGTCACTGATCAGACTGGTGGATCCCGCAACCGCAGGCACCGAGGGGAATCCACCATGCACGGTTCGCGCATCACCGGGGTCGGCCACCACCAGCCCGCCAGAATCCTCACCAACGAGGACCTGGCGGGCCTGGTCGACACCAGCGACGAGTGGATCACCAGCCGGGTCGGCATCCGCACCCGCCGGATCGCCGGCCCCGACGAACCCGTCGACGAACTCGCCGGGCACGCCGCCGCCAAGGCACTCGCCGCGGCCGGGGCCACCCCCGCCGACGTCGACCTGGTGCTGGTCGCCACCTCCACCGCCATCGACCGCTCCCCGAACATGGCCGCCCGGGTCGCCGCCCGGCTCGGCATGGGCAGCCCCGCCACGATGGACGTCAACGTCGTCTGCGCCGGGTTCACGCACGCCCTGGCCACCGCCGACCACGCGGTCCGGGCGGGCGCCGCGCGCCGGGCCCTGGTGATAGGCGCCGACAAGATGTCCGAGGTCACCGACTGGACCGACCGCACCACCTGCGTGCTGGTCGGCGACGGCGCGGGCGCCGCCGTCGTCGAGCCCTGCGCCGCGGGCGAGGAACCCGGCATCGGCCCCGTGCTGTGGGGCTCGGTGCCCGAACTCGGACACGCCGTGCGCATCGAGGGCACCCCGCCGCGCTTCGCCCAGGAGGGCCAGAGCGTCTACCGGTGGGCCACCACCAAGCTGCCCGCCGTCGCCCGGGGCGTGTGCGAACGGGCCGGCGTGGACCCCGCGGACCTGGCCGCCGTCGTGCTGCACCAGGCCAACCTGCGCATCATCGAACCCCTCGCGCTGCGCATCGGCGCCGTCAACGCCGTCGTCGCCCGGGACGTCACCGAGTCCGGCAACACCTCGGCGGCCAGCATCCCGCTGGCCCTGGCCAAGCTGGTGGAACGCGGCGAGATCACGACCGGGGACCCGGTGCTGCTGTTCGGCTTCGGCGGCAACCTGTCGTACGCGGGGCAGGTCGTGCGCTGTCCGTGAACCCCCGGCGCCGGGGGCGCCGTAGACTGTAGACGAAAGACAATTGATACTTCCTTTACTGTCTGCACCGTCTTCACCGTCTTTACTTCGCCGAGGGGGCCGCGATGTTGTCGACAGGACTGCCGCAGGGGGCGGTGCCCAGGCTGGAACGCCCCGGGCCGCTGCGCGACCGCGTCTACGAGGCACTGCTCGAACTCATCACCACCCGCGCCCTGCGCCCCGGCCAGCACCTCGTCGAGAGTGAACTCGCCGGCCACCTCGGCGTCTCCCGGCAGCCGGTGCGCGAGGCGCTCCAGCGGCTGAACACCGAGGGCTGGGTCGATCTGCGCCCCGCCCAGGGCGCGTTCGTGCACGAGCCGACCGAGGCGGAGGCCGACCAGCTGCTGACCGTCCGTACGCTGCTGGAGGCCGAGGCGGCCCGGCTGGCCGCCGCGGGCGCCACCAGCGCCGGCGTGGCGGCCCTGGAGGAGCTGTGCGCCGAGGGGGAGCGGGCCGTCGCCGCCGACGACGTGGACGGCGCCGTCACCCTGAACGCCCGCTTTCACGCCAAGGTGATGGAGCTGGCGGGCAACGCCGTCCTCGCCGAACTCGCCGCCCAGGTCGACCGCCGGGTGCGCTGGTACTACACGCCGATCGCCCGCCAGCGCGGCCAGCAGTCCTGGACCGAGCACCGGGAGCTGATCGCCGCCATCACCGACCGCGACGAGCAGCGCGCGACCCACCTCATGCGCGAGCACACCGAGCACACCCGGCGGTCGTACCACGCCCGCGGCGCGTCCTGAACGGAGCGTTCCCGCCCGGCTCATTGGCTGTGACCGCTCGCCTCTTTGTCCTGCGAGTGGAAAAAGTCGGCGGCAATCTATGCACAGCTTCTTCCCAGGTTCGGCAGCCGCTGCTACGTTCCCTTCGAAAGCACGACAGCGCGCAGCCGATTGAGGCGGGGAGGGGCACGTGAGACGCATGACCGCACGACCCGCCAACGCCCACCAGGCCCGGCTGCTGAAACTGCTGCGGGACGGCGGCCCCAACTCCCGGGCCCAGCTCGGCGACCAGGTCGACCTCTCCCGGTCGAAGCTGGCCGTGGAGGTGGACCGGCTGCTGGAGACCGGACTGGCCGTCGCCGACGGACTCGCCGCCTCCCGCGGCGGACGCCGCTCGCACAACATCCGGCTCAACCCCGGACTCCGGTTCCTCGGCGTGGACATCGGCGCGACCTCGGTCGACGTCGCGGTCACCAACGCGGAACTGGAGATCCTCGGCCACATCAACCAGCCCATGGACGTGCGCGAGGGACCGGTCGCGGTCTTCGAGCAGGTCCTGTCCATGGCCGCCAAGCTGCGGGCCTCGGGACTCGCGGAGGGCTTCGACGGCGCCGGCATCGGCGTCCCGGGGCCGGTCCGCTTCCCCGAGGGCGTCCCCGTGGCCCCGCCGATCATGCCGGGCTGGGACGGCTTCCCGGTCCGGGAGGCGCTCAGCCAGGAATTGGGCTGCCCGGTCATGGTCGACAACGACGTGAACCTGATGGCGCTGGGGGAGCAGCACGCCGGGGTGGCCCGGACCGTGCACGACTTCCTCGTCGTCAAGATCGGCACCGGCATCGGCTGCGGCATCGTCGTCGGCGGTGAGGTCTACCGCGGCACGACGGGCAGCGCCGGCGACATCGGGCACATCCAGGCGGTGCCCGAGGGCCGCCCGTGCGCCTGCGGCAACCGGGGCTGCCTGGAGGCCCACTTCAGCGGCGCGGCGCTGGCCCGCGACGCCACCGAGGCCGCCCAGCAGGGCAGCTCCGCCGAACTCGCGGCCCGCCTGGCGGCGGGCGGCAGCCTCGGCGCCGCCGACGTCGCCGCCGCGGCGGCCGCCGGGGACGCCACCGCCCTCGACCTGATCCGCGAGGGCGGCAGCCGCACCGGCCAGGTCATCGCCGGCCTGGTCAGCTTCTTCAACCCCGGCCTGGTGGTGATCGGGGGCGGGGTCACCGGCCTCGGCCACACCCTGCTCGCCGCGATCCGTACCCAGGTCTACCGCCAGTCGCTGCCCCTGGCGACCGGCAACCTGCCCATCGTGCTCGGCGAACTGGGCCCCACCGCCGGCGTCATCGGCGCCGCCCGCCTCATCAGCGACCACCTGTTCTCACCCGCGTAGCACATCCCCGTCGCACGCTTTCCGCACAGCGCGTAGCTCCGCCCTGCCTGAAAACGCCTGTCCGCGCACCCGCGGGCCGGCCGCCCTGACACCGGCCCGCACGCCCGCCGAGGGGACCTCACATGGCACCAGAACCACCGCTGCTCAGCATGTCCGGCATCACCAAGTCCTTCCCCGGCGTCCGCGCCCTGGACGGCGTCGACCTCGACGTCCAGGCCGGTGAGGTGCACTGCCTGCTCGGCCAGAACGGGGCCGGCAAGTCCACCCTCATCAAGGTGCTGGCCGGCGCCCACCAGCCGGACACCGGCACCATCCGCTGGCGCGGCGCGGACGTCACGCTCCGCTCGCCGAGCGCCGCCATGCGCCTCGGCATCGCCACCATCTACCAGGAACTCGACCTGGTGGAGCACCTGTCGGTGGCGGAGAACGTGCACCTCGGGCACGAGCCGACCAGCGCGGGCTTCGTGGTCCGGGGCCGGGCCGCCCGCGCCGCCACCGCCGCGCTGCTGAAACGTCTCGGCCACCCCGAGGTCGACCCGGGCCGCCTGGTCGGGGAGCTGTCGGCGGCCCAGCGGCAGATCGTCTCCATGGCCCGGGCGCTCTCCCACGACGTACGGCTGATCGTGATGGACGAGCCGTCCGCCGCCCTCGACCCCGACGAGGTCGACAACCTCTTCCGGATCGTCGGCGACCTCACCGCCACCGGCGTGGCCGTCGTCCACATCTCGCACCGCCTGGAGGAGATCCGCCGCATCGGCGACCGGGTCACCGTCCTCAAGGACGGTCGCGCCGTCGCCCGCGCACTGCCCGCCAAGTCGACTCCGACCAGCGAGGTCGTCGCCCTGATGACCGGCCGCGACGTCGCCTGGGTCTTCCCGGACCGGCCGGTGTCCACCCCGGCCGCCGAACCGGTGCTGAGCGTGCGGGGCCTGGCCCGGGACGGCGAGTTCGCGCCGCTCGACCTGGAGCTTCGCCCCGGCGAGATCGTCGGCCTGGCCGGACTGGTCGGCTCCGGCCGCTCCGAGATCCTGGAGACCGTGTACGGCGCCCGCAAGCCGTCCGCCGGACAGGTACTGGTCGACGGACGCCCGCTCAGGCCCGGCAGCGTACGGGCCGCCGTGCGCGCCGGCCTCGGCCTCGCCCCCGAGGAGCGCAAGGCACAGGCGCTGCTGATGCTGGAGTCCGTCACCCGCAACGTGTCGGTGTCGTCGATGTCCCGCTTCTCCCGCGCCGGCTGGCTGGACCGGAGCGCCGAACGCGCCGCCGCCCGCGCCGCCGTCCGCGAACTGTCGCTGCGCCCCGACAACCCGGACGTCCCCGTGCGCACCCTGTCCGGCGGCAACCAGCAAAAGGCCGTCCTGGCCCGCTGGCTGCTGCGCGGCTGCCGGGTGCTGCTCCTGGACGAACCCACCCGCGGCGTCGACGTCGGCGCCCGCGCCGAGCTGTACGCGGTCGTGCGCCGCCTCGCCGACGAGGGCCTGGCCGTCCTGCTGGTCTCCAGCGAGGTGCCCGAGGTGCTCGGCCTCGCCGACCGCGTCCTGGTGCTGCGCGAGGGCCGGGTCGTGCACCGGGCGCCCGCCCGCGAACTCGACGAACACCGCGTACTCGACCTCGTCATGGAAGGGAGCCCGGCATCATGACGCAGCACGTGTCACCGCCCCGGGACGGCACCGGAAAGGCGGCACCGGTGGACGGACCGCCGCCCGCCTGGCGGGGCGTGCTCGCCCGCGCCGACGTCCGCATCCTCTCCCTGCTCGGCGTGCTCGCCGTGCTGGTGCTGATCGGCGGGATCACCAAGCCCGACGAATTCCTCGACACCCGCAACCTCCAGCTCGTCCTCACCCAGGCGTCCGTGATCGGCGTGGTCACCGTCGGCATGACCTTCGTCATCATGTCCGGCGGCATCGACCTCTCGGTCGGCGCGATCGTCGCCCTCGCCTCGGTGTGGGCGACCACGGTCGCCACCCAGGAGTACGGATTCCTCGGCATCCTGTTCACCGCGCTGGTGGTCGGCGTCGGCTGCGGACTCGTCAACGGGGTCCTCATCGCGTACGGCGCGATGGTCCCGTTCATCGCCACCCTCGCCATGCTGGCCTCCGCGCGCGGCCTGGCGCTCCAGATCACCGACGGACAGACCCAGGTCGTCACCGTCTCCGGCGTGCTCGACCTCGGCGAACGCGACGCCTACGTGCTCGGCGTCCCGCCGCTGGTGCTGGTCTTCGCCGCCGTCACCGTCATCGGCTGGCTGGTGCTCAACCGGACCACCTTCGGCCGCCGCACGGTCGCCGTCGGCGGCAACGCGGAGGCCGCCCGGCTGGCCGGCATCGACGTCCGCCGCCAGCGCCTCTACCTCTACCTGCTGTCCGGCCTGTGCTGCGGCATCGCCGCCTTCCTGCTGATCGTGCTGTCCGGCTCCGGCCAGAACACCAACGGCAACCTCTACGAACTCGACGCCATCGCCGCCGCGATCATCGGCGGCACGCTGCTCAGCGGCGGCCGCGGCACCATCGTCGGCTCCGTGCTCGGCGTCCTGATCTTCACCACCATCACCAACATCTTCGCCCTGAACAACCTGCAGAGCGACGTCCAGCAGATCGCCAAGGGAGCGATCATCGTCGCCGCCGTGCTGGTCCAGCGCCGTACCGCGAGCACGCCTTGAGGAAAGGGTTGACCGTCATGCCAGAGCACACGCCATTCGTGAGCCGCAGAGGGCCGCTGGCCGGGAGCAGCGGGCCGCTCGCCAGCCGCAGGGGGCTGCTGTTCGGCGCCGCCGCCGTGTCCGCCGGTGCCTTCCTCACCGGGTGCACCAGCAACGAGTCGGACGACGACGAGGGGGCGGGCGCCAGCACCCAGCCCGCCGCCGACGACCAGCCCGGCAAGCAGGTCACCATCGGTTACGCCGGCCCGCTCGCCGACCACGGCTGGCTCAACGCCATCAACGACCAGGCCAAGGGGCGGGCCAAGAAGTACTCCGACGTCACCCTGGAGGTCACCGAGGGCTCCAACGACACCGCCCAGCAGATCGGTCAGATCGAGACCCTCATCAACAAGAAGGTCGACGTCCTGGTGGTGCTGCCCGCCGACGGCAAGGCGCTCACCCAGGTCGGGCTGAAGGCGATGCGGGCCGGCATACCGGTGGTCAACCTCGACCGGATCTTCAACACCCCGCAGGCGTACCGCTGCTGGGTCGGCGGCGACAACTACGGCATGGGCCTCAACGCCGGGCACTACATCGGCGAGCAGCTCAAGGACCAGGCGGACGCCCGGGTCATCGAGCTGGCCGGCATCGACAACCTCGAACTGACCCGGCAGCGCACCAAGGGCTTCGACGACGCCCTGAAGAACTACCCGAACATCAAGAAGGTCGCCCGTCAGGCCGCCGACTTCACCGTCGAGTCCGGGCAGGCCAAGATGGCCCAGTTGCTCCAGGCCCAGTCCTCGTTCGACGCGCTGTGGAACCACGACGACGACCAGGGCGTGGGCGCCCTGCGCGCCATCGAACAGGCCGGCCGGGACGACTTCCTGATGGTCGGCGGCGCGGGCGCGCTCTCCGCGTTCCAGGCCATCAAGCAGGACAACGGCGTCCTGAAGGCGACCGTCCTCTACCCGCCGACCATGGCCGCCTCCGCGATCGACCTCGCTCGCGCGCTCGGCCAGGGCAAGGGCGTCGGCGGCCTCGCCGAGTTCGAGATCCCGTCGTCGCTGACGTGCTACTCGGCCGTCGTCGACAAGACCAACGTCGACCAGTACATGTCCACCGGCTTCAAGTGACCGGCCGGCGTGCCGCCCCGGGGACCTGACCAGCCCCGGGGCGGGGACCGAACTCCCTGGTCCGGCCGGGCGCGGCGACCGTGCCCCACCGCACCACCACGACGAGGAGGACATCCGCATGGGACAGCCGCAGCAGCCCGAGAGGGCCGGGGTGGGGCCAGCGTCTGCCGGGGCCGGGGCGCGTACCGCGCCCGCCGGGGCCGGGGCGCCGGCGAGCAGACCGCCGTTGCGGGTCGGCATGGTCGGCTACGCCTTCATGGGCGCCGCCCACTCCCAGGGCTGGCGCACCGCCGGACGCGTCTTCGACCTGCCGCTGAACCCGGTCCTGGCCGTGATCTGCGGGCGGCACGCCGACGCCGTCCGCGGCGCGGCCGACCGGCACGGCTGGGCGGCGGCCGAGACCGACTGGCGGGCCCTGGTGGCCCGCGACGACGTCGACCTCGTCGACATCTGCACCCCCGGCGACAGCCACGCCGAGATCGCGCTCGCCGCGCTCGCCGCCGGCAAACACGTCCTGTGCGAGAAGCCGCTGGCCAACACCGTCGCCGAGGCGGCGGCCATGACCCGCGCCGCCGAAGCGGCCGCCGCCCGCGGCCAGGTGGCGATGGTCGGCTTCAACTACCGCCGGGTGCCCGCCACCGCGCTGGCCCGGCGGATGGTCGCCGAGGGCCGGATCGGCCGGCTGCGGCACGTGCGGGTGACGTACCTCCAGGACTGGCTGGTCGACCCGGCCGCCCCGCTGACCTGGCGGCTGCGCAAGGAGCTGGCCGGCTCCGGCGCGCTCGGCGACCTCGGCGCCCACATCGTCGACCTCGCCCAGTACCTGACCGGCGAACGGCTGGCCGGGGTCTCCGCCCTCACCGAGACCTTCGTACGGGAACGCCCCCTGCCCAGTGGGTCCCCGGTGGCAGGCACCGGCGAGGTCACCGTGGACGACGCCGCCGTCTTCACCGGCCGCTTCCCCTCCGGCGCCCTCGCCTCCTTCGAGGCCACCCGGTACGCCACCGGCCGCAAGAACGCCCTGCGCGTCGAACTCAACGGCGAGCGGGGATCGTTGGCCTTCGACCTGGAACGGCTCAACGAGCTGTCGTTCCACGACGGCACGGAACCGGACGAGCGGGCCGGCTTCCGCCGCATCCTCGTCACCGAACCCGGCCACCCCTATCTGGACGCCTGGTGGCCGCCCGGCCACGGCCTCGGCTACGAGCACACCTTCGTCCACCAGGCCCGCGACCTGGTGCACGCGGTCGCGGCGGGCCGCGCCCCCGAGCCGTCCTTCGCCGACGGACTCCAGGTGCAGCGGGTGCTCGCCGCGGTGGAGGAGAGCGCGGAGAAGAACGCCGTATACACCCCGATCGCCCCCTGAGGAGGCCGGCAGCGACATGCCACGCAACTTCACTCTCTTCACCGGCCAGTGGGCGGACCTGCCTCTGGAGGAGGTCTGCCGGCTCGCCCGCGACTTCGGCTACGACGGACTCGAACTCGCCTGCTGGGGCGACCACTTCGAGGTCGACAAGGCCCTCGCTGACCCCGCCTACGTCGAGGGCCGCCACCAGCTCCTCGACAAGTACGGACTGAAGTGCTGGGCGGTCTCCAACCACCTGGTCGGCCAGGCCGTCTGCGACGCCATCATCGACGAACGCCACCAGGCGATCCTGCCCGCCCGGATCTGGGGCGACGGCGACGCGGAGGGCGTACGGCAACGGGCCGCCGCCGAGCTGAAGGACACCGCGCGGGCCGCCCGCCGGCTCGGCGTCGACACCGTCATCGGCTTCACCGGCTCCGCCATCTGGCACCTGGTCGCCATGTTCCCGCCCGCCCCCGAGTCCATGATCGAACGCGGCTACCAGGACTTCGCCGACCGCTGGAACCCGATCCTGGACGTCTTCGACGCCGAGGGCGTCCGCTTCGCCCACGAGGTCCACCCCAGCGAGATCGCCTACGACTACTGGACCACCCAGCGCGCCCTGGCCGCCGTCGACCACCGCCCCGCGTTCGGCCTCAACTTCGACCCCTCGCACTTCGTGTGGCAGGACCTCGACCCGGTCGGCTTTCTGTGGGACTTCCGCGACCGGATCTACCACGTCGACTGCAAGGAGGCCCGCAAGCGCCTCGACGGCCGCAACGGCCGGCTCGGCTCCCACCTGCCCTGGGGCGACCCGCGGCGCGGCTGGGACTTCGTCTCCGCCGGGCACGGCGACGTGCCCTGGGAGGACGTCTTCCGGATGCTGCGCGCCATCGACTACCGGGGCCCCGTCTCCGTCGAGTGGGAGGACGCCGGCATGGACCGCCTCCAGGGCGCCCCCGAGGCGCTGACCCGCCTGAAGACGTACGACTACGAGCCGCCCAGCGCGTCCTTCGACGCGGCGTTCGGCAACTAGCCCGCTGCCCGTTCCGGGGTGACGGCGCACCCCGGCGTACGCACCGCCCGTACTCACACCGCGCGACTCACACCGCCCGTACTCACACCGCGCGACTCACACCGCCCGTACTCACACCGCGCGACTCACACCGCCCGTACTCACACC